>CAMOLV010000001.1 GCA_946619045.1 uncultured Coriobacteriales bacterium
TGCGCCTCATCATGGTCGACCCCAAGCGCGTCGAGTTCACCGGCTATGCGGGCCTCCCGCACCTCTACGTCCCCGTGGTCACCGAGCCCCGCCAGGCGGCGAGCGCCCTTCAGTGGGGCGTCACCGAGATGGAGCGCAGGCTCAAGGTCTTCGAGCACTACAAGGTCCGCGACATCAAGTCGTACAACAAGGTCATCAAGAGCGACAAGTTCGAGGATTCCGCCAACAAGCCCGTCCACATGCCGTATTTCGTCATCGTGATCGACGAGCTCGCCGACCTCATGATGGTCGCCGGAAAGGACGTCGAGAGCTCGATCGTCCGCATCGCCCAGCTCGGCCGCGCCGCCGGCATCCATCTCATCGTCGCGACGCAGCGCCCCTCCGCAGATGTCGTCACGGGCCTCATCAAGGCCAACATCGACAACCGCGTGGCCCTTTCGGTCGACAACGGCATGAACTCGCGCATCATCCTCGACCAGACGGGCGCAGAGCGCCTGCTGGGCAACGGCGATATGCTCATCAAGCTGCGCGGCCGCAGGCCCAAGCGCGCCCAGGGATGCTTCGTCTCCGACGAGGAGATCGAGAAGACGGTCGAGTTCATCCGCACCCAGGCCAAGGCCGATTACCATGAGGATATCCTGTCGCTCGTCGCGCCGGGACAGCCCGGAGCTGCAAACGATCCCGAGAACCGCGACGACGATCCGCTTGTGTGGGAGGCTGCCAAGATTGTCGTGGATTCCCAGTTGGGTTCCACCTCCGGTCTGCAACGGCAGCTCGCTGTAGGGTACGCTAGAGCAGGCCGCATCATGGACATGCTCGAGGCGAAGGGGGTCGTCGGACCGCCCAACGGCTCGAAGCCCCGTGATGTTCTGCTCGACGCCGAGGGCCTGGAGGAACTTCGCCAGGCAGAGGCGCAATATCGGGAGGTAGAGTAGCGTGGCTCGTCTGAGATTTTCCGAGACGCTCAAGAACAGGCGTCATGAGCTCGGACTGACGATCTCCCAAGCATCGTCGGTCCTCAAACTGAAGGAATCCGTCCTCATCGCCTTCGAGGAGGGGGATTTCGAGAACATGCCCAAGAGCGGCTATGCCCAGGGCATGCTCGCGTCGTATGCCCGCTATCTCGGGCTGTCCCCGCGCGAACTCGTCGATATGTACTCCGAGGAGCTCTACGAGTACATCCACGGGTCGTCCTCGCATGACCTGCGCCGCAGGACGCGCGACACGCGCTCCGGCCGCATCATCGACGGATACGACGTCCCCAACGAGAGCGAGTCCCGCCCCAAGGCATACGTCCAGCTCCAGTCGTTCCTTCCAACCGCAGGCGGCCCCATGGGCGACTACGGTGCGTTCGCAACCACCTCCGGCGTGCATTCTCGCTCGACCGGCGCCGTCGTGCCGACCGTCTCGACCCCCGGGTCGACGCCCTACCAGTCCTCCGCCTATTCGCACTCCGCGTACGCTACCGGCCATTCCTACAACTCGCCCTACGACTACGATCGCCAGTCCCGCACGTCGAGGCGCCGCGGGGAGGGGGATAACCGCCGCTCGAGGTCGCGCTCGATGCGCCGCGACGACATCACCACGCGCAGCGTCGCCCGCGACCAGTACCGCGACGACCGCGCATTCGATGACGAGGCCATTCCCTACGAGTCCGCCTCCTCCGAGGCGGGGCGCCGCTCGTCGCACAACATCGCCCGTGTGGAGCGTCCCAACATCGACCGCACGCGCGTGAGGACCCGCGATCCCTATGCCGACAGGAACCGCTCCAATTCTTCCGGCGGCATCATCGGATCCATCTTCGATTGGTTCAGCGATTCGCGCCATGCCCTGTTCGCCGTCATCGCCGTGCTGGGCATCGTCCTGACCGTCATCGCGATCTCCTCGATCAAGAGCTGCGTCTCCAACACGGGAACCGAATCCACGGCCACGCGCACGGTAGGCGTCACGCCCGCGCAGACGTCCACCGATGCCGCCCAGGTCGATGATACGGGCACCTCCGCCGGTGCAAGCGAGCAGGTTCCCATCGAGATCGAGAAGCCCGCCGAGCCCAAGGTCGTCATGGTTAAGGTCTCCGTTGCGGACGGCCAGGTCTCGTGGCTCGAGATCCAGGCCGACGGCGAGAGCTCGATCGCCGATACGGTCACCGGACCGTGGGAGCAGACCTACGACGTCAAGACCCAGCTCATCGTGCGCGCCGGCGACATCTCCGCCGTCAGCGTCTTCGTCAACGGCGAGCAGCAGCAGTTCGAGATGAAATCCTCGGGCGTCGGCACCATCACCGTCGACGGTCCGAAGGGCGCGGCTGCCGAAGCGGCGAAGGACGGCGAAACCGCCGAGGATGGCGAGAAGGCCGAGAACGCCGACGATGAGGCGTCGGAGACCTCCGAGACCTCCGGCGAGACGCCCGAGGCCGGTTCCAAGAATGCCGATGGCGATGAGTACCAGTACACGTACAACGGCTACGACATCTACATCGACCACAACAACGGCAACCTCTACTGCATCGATCCCGAGACGGGTGCCAAGCTCAATCCCGCCGACGGCACCCCGTACACGGGCTAGTTCGAAAGGAAGCGTCATGGCAAAAGACTCTAGCTTCGATATCGTCTCCGATGTCGATATGCAGGAGGTCGACAACGCCTATCAGCAGACGGTGCGCGAGCTTGCGCAGCGCTACGACCTCAAAGGATCCGGCGCGTCGATCGAGTTCTCCCGCAAGGACGGCAGCTTCCTCGTGACCGCCCCGTCCGACTTCGTCGCAAGCCAGGTGGTGGATGTGCTGGGATCCAAGCTCGTCCGCCGCGGCATCGACCTCTCGGCACTGCGCATGGATGCCCCGCAGCCCGCTGCGGGCATGTCCGTCCGCCAGGCGGGCCGTATGGTGCAGGGCATCGACGCCGACACCGCGAAGCGCATCTCCAAGGATATCCGCGACACGAAGCTCAAGGTCAAGGCGACCATCGAGGGAGAGAAGCTCCGCGTGAGCTCCGCTTCCAAGGATGCCCTTCAGTCCGTCATCGCCTTCCTGCGCGATCAGGACTACGGGCAGCCGCTCCAGTTCACCAACTACCGTTAGGCCTCACATGCGCGTTCTCTACATCACCCTCGGATGCGCCAAGAACGAGGTCGACACCGACCGCATGCGCGCGCTCCTTTCCGCGGCGGGCTTCGAGGAGGCCTACGAGGTCGCGGAGGCCGATGTCGCCATCGTCAACACGTGCTCCTTCCTCGCGTCGGCCACATCCGAGTCCATCGAATGCACGCTCACGCTTGCCGAGGAGATCGCCCAGGGCGTGCGCAGCGTCCCCATCGTCATGTGCGGGTGCGTTCCCTCCCGTTACGAGGGCGAGATCGAATCCGAGCTCCCCGAGGTAGCCGCGTTCGTGCGGCATGACCGCGAGGATGAGATCGTCGATGTGGTCAGGCAGGTGCTCGGAGAGGACGAGGGGCGGCAATCCGCCCCGGGCGTCCTCCGCACCGTCGAAGGCGCGAGCGCCTTCCTCAAGATCTCGGAGGGATGCGACAGGTTCTGCTCCTTCTGCGCGATCCCGTATATCCGCGGCAGGTACTATTCGCGTCCGCTCGACGTGCTTCTCGAAGAGGCCCGCTCCCTGCTCGACGGGGGAGTGCGCGAGCTCGTGCTCATCGGCCAGGATACGGGCATCTGGGGAAGCGATTTCGACGATCCCTCCTCGCTCGCCGACCTTCTCAAGGCCATGGACGAGGTTGCCGCTCCGTACGGCGCGTGGATCCGCGTCCTCTATCTTCAGCCCGAGGGCATGACGGACGAGCTCGTCTCCGCCATCCGCGACCTTCCGAGCGTCCTTCCCTATATCGACATCCCCATCCAGCATTGCTCGGCCCGCGTGCTCCGCGCCATGAACCGCAAGGGCTCCGTCGAAGAGTACCATGCGCTGTTCGAGCGCCTGAGGGGAGAGATTCCGGGAATGGTGCTCCGCTCGACGGCCATGGCGGGCTTCCCGGGCGAGACCGACGACGAATTCGAGGAGCTCGTCGGGTTCCTCGAGTCCGAGGGCCTCGATTACTGCTCGGTGTTCTCGTTCTCTCCCGAGGACGGCACGTACGCGGCGAAGCTTCCCGACCAGATTCCCGACGACGTGAAGCTCGAGCGGACGCAGCGCCTGCTCGATATCGCCGAGCAATCCGGTTTCTCCGCGACCGCCTCGCACGTGGGGGAGGTCTGCAGGGTTATCATCGATGGTATCGAGCAGAACGATGACGGCTACGACCTGATCGGCCATGCATGGTTCCAGGCTCCCGACTCGGATGGCGTCGTGCACATCGAGGAGGGGGAGGCGGCCGTGGGGGATATCGTGACCGTCGAGCTCGTCGATTCGTTCTGCTACGAGATGATCGGCCGTATCGTCGAGGAGGTTTAGGGTCGTATGGCTAAGCCCAAGTCCGTGATCGCCACTCCTGCCAATCTCGTCACCATCGCACGCGTCGTGTGCGTGCCCGTGTGGCTCGCCATCGCCGAGGCGGTTCCCGTCAGCGACGGCACCTCGTTCTCCTGGGGCGGCCTCCTCGTCTTCCTCCTGTACGTCGCGCTCTCGTTCACCGATAAGATCGACGGGTATCTGGCCCGCAGCCGCAACGAGGTCACCACGTTCGGCAAGTTCCTCGATCCCATCGCCGACAAGCTCGAGGTCGTCATGGCGCTCGCGTTCCTCCTCGAGCGCGGCCTCTGCTCCTCGTGGGTGCTCCTCGTGGTCGTCGCCCGCGAGTTCCTCGTCTCGGGCCTGCGCATGGTCGTCGCCTCCCAGGGCGTCGTCATCGCCGCCTCCAACCTCGGCAAGGCGAAGACCGCCGTCACGATGACGGCGATCGGCGGCTATCTGCTGTGCGCCGCCCTTCCCGCAGGCGCTTTCGCGAACTTCCTCCATACCGTGAGCTTCGCGCTCATGATCGCGGCCGTCGTCCTCACGGCTTGGTCGGGCATCGACTACTTCATCAAGTCGTGGCCCGCCCTCAATAGGATGGATGCCTGAAAAGTGGCGTTCTCCGAGGAGATAGCGGCCAAGGCGTCGCGCGTGCTCGAGCTTGCGCGGGCGAGGGGCTATCGCCTGGCCTGCGCCGAGTCGTGCACCGGCGGTCTCGTTGCGGCCGCCCTCACCGAGATTCCCGGTTCATCCGACGTGTTCGCCGGCGGTGTCGTGAGCTACATGCTCGACGTCAAGGAGAGCATCCTCGGCGTATCCGGCGATATCCTCTACACCGACGGCATCGGCGCCGTCTCGCATGAATGCGCCGAGGCCATGGCCGAAGGCGTCTCCAAGGCCCTCAGAGCCGATGTGACGGTATCTACCACAGGAATCGCGGGTCCAGGCGGGGAAGAGCCCGGAAAGCCCGTGGGGACCGTGTGGTTCGGCTGCGCCTCTCCCGAGGGCGTCGCGAGCGAGATGGCGCTGTTCCCCGGGTCGAGATCCGAAGTGCGCGAGCAGGCCGTCGAGCATGCCCTCGACATGCTTTGTGGGATTCTCGCGTAGGCGCGCATTCCCGTCATCTTGCAGCAATCTTTCAGCTTTCGGCAGATGGACGCGGGTATCGGCTGCTACCGATGCATGCCGGGATCTCGGTGATTCCGAACCTGTCGGAGTGCTGCCTCCCAAATGACAGCCAGCTGCAAGCACGGTCTCCTATGCTTATCGAACATCTATTGACTGCGAACGGTTGTTCGTATAGTATCGGGTATGTCGAAAGGTAGGAGACATCATGGCTAAGACAAAGCACACTGTTCAGTCTATCAGGCCCATCACAGATACCGAAGAACGCGATAAGGCCATCGCCGCCGCCAAGAAGGAGATCGAGGGCAAGTACGGCGCCGGCGCCATCATGCGCTTCGGCGACGATGATGCCCAGCTCGAGATCGAGGCCATCCCCACGGGATCTCTCGCGCTCGATGTCGCGCTCGGAATCGGCGGCGTGCCGCGCGGCCGCATCGTCGAGATCTACGGTCCCGAGTCCTCGGGCAAGACCACGCTCTCGCTCGAGATCCTCGCCGAGGCGCAGGCGCTCGGCGGCGTCGTCGCCTTCATCGATGCCGAGCATGCGCTCGATCCCGGCTATGCCGCCCGCGTGGGCGTCGATATCGACGAGGTGCTCATCTCCCAGCCCGATTCCGGCGAGCAGGCGCTCGAGATCTGCGACATGCTCGTCAAGTCCGGGGCCATCGATGTCGTCGTCATCGACTCCGTTGCAGCGCTCGTGCCCCGCGCCGAGATCGAGGGCGAGATCGGCGAGGCTACCGTCGGAGCCCAGGCGCGCCTCATGAGCCAGGCCCTCCGCAAGCTCGCCGGCTCCCTTTCCAAGTCCAACACCACGTGCATCTTCATCAACCAGATCCGCGAGAAGATCGGCGTCTTCTATGGGAACCCCGAGACAACTCCCGGCGGCCGCGCCCTCCGCTTCTTCGCCTCCGTGCGCATGGAGATCCGCCGCGTCGACAGCATCAAGAAGGATGGCGAGGTCATCGGCAACCGCGTGCGCGTCAAGGTCGTCAAGAACAAGGTGGCTCCTCCCTTCAAGCAGGCCGAGTTCGACATCATGTACGGCACGGGCATCTCCAAGGAGGGCAACGTCCTCGACATGGCCGTCGAGTGCGGCGTCGTCGAGAAGATGGGTGCCTGGTACGCGTGCGGCACCGAGAGGCTCGGACAGGGTAGGGAAGCCGCCAAGGAGTATCTGCGCACAAATCCCGGGCTGCTCACCGAGATCGAGGAGAAGGTGCGTCAGATCTCCGGTCTCGAGTTCGATGACGACGAGGTCGGTACCCCCGTCGTCCTCGATGACGGTTCCGCCCAGAGCGATCCCGCCGAGTAGAATCCCATCCCATGAGCGGAGCTCCCACCATAGAGATCTCGCTCCCCGATAAGAAGATCCAGTCCCTTGGACGATTTAAGCCCAAGGGACTGGTCGTAATGAGATCGGGGTCGCGGGAAGATTCCTTCAAGGTACCCGTAGCGGTCGCGCGTCATCTCCTCAAGCTTCAAGATGAAGATGAACTTGAGGCTTCTACGTTTGCGGACCTGCGGACCCTGATCTCCACCATATCAGCCGATTGCGCATTCAAGCGTCTGCTCTCGCTTATCGATAAGCGGGATTACTCGTCGCTCGAGGCGGACGAGAAGCTCAAGCTCGACGGATATCCCGAGGATATTCGCGTCGATGCCGTCAGCCGCGCAAAGGAATGCGGTCTCATCAACGATGTCCGATACGGCGAGTTCTACGTCCGCAGCAAGGTCGGCGCCGGATGGGGGATGCAGCGCATCCAACGCGAGCTCGAGCGCAAGGGGATCGATATCGAAACCGTCCCCGGCTGGCCCGAGGAGTATTTTTCGGACGAACAGGACTTCGAGCGCGCCCTGGCGATTGCCTCGCGCAAGCACCTTACCGGCAAGAACGACTTCCAGAAGATCATGAGACTTCTTGCATCTAAGGGGTATTCGTCTTCGATCTCGTATCGTGTTGCCCAGAAGATTCTCGATGATGAATAAACCTGCAGGTAAATAGCATTCTATCTGCGCTGTTTCTGTAGAGTATTTGACTTTCCGTCCATAGAATCATACGATTGAAAATGCCATAAAGGCGTATCCCGTCTTTCCTGCCTGGAAGACGTTTTCTTCATATGAGATGTGCGGCACTGGGCTGCAGATAACACATGCAAGATGTCATACCTCTTATGGCGGGTTCCCGTATACGTATGGGTCTCCTGAACTACATCGATAACACGCACGTCATTTGAGGAGCAAGCATGGTTTGGAAGGTTATTCTCATCGCGGCGATATGCGCGGCGATAGCGGCTTTTATCACATACCGTTATACGTCGAGCAAGACCAACGCCCGCGTCATGAACGCAGAGGCCAAGATCGACGAGGCCAACAGGACCGCCGAGCGCATCACCGCCGAGGCCACGCGCAATGCCGAGACCGCTCGCAAGGAGGCGGTGCTCTCCGCGAAGGAGGAGATCATCGCCCTCAAGGCCGCGTCCGAGGCTGAGGAGAAGAAGCGCAAGCAGGAGCTCCAGACGCTCGAGAACCGCATCATGCAGCGCGAGGAGACCCTCGACCATCGCAACGAGTCGCTCGACAAGCGCGAGCATCAGCTCTCGAGCCTCCAGGGCCAGCTCGACAAGCGCGAGCGCGATCTGGACGACCTCACCGCCCGCCAGGCTGCCGAGCTCGAGCGCATCGCCGGCCTCACCAAGGACGATGCCCATGACGAGCTGCTCGCCCGCGTCCGCGCCGAGTCCGTCCGCGAGGAGGCGCAGATCCTGCGCGAGTCCGAGATGCGCGTCCGCGACCAGGCCGACAAGACCGCCCGCGAGATCATCTCGACCGCCATCCAGCGTTGCGCCGCCGATCAGGCCGGCGAGATCACCGTCACCTCCGTCCACATTCCCTCCGACGACCTCAAGGGCCGCATCATCGGCCGCGAGGGACGCAACATCCGCACGTTCGAACAGGTTTCCGGCGTCAACCTCGTGATCGACGACACGCCCGAGACCGTCGTCCTCTCGAGCTTCGACCCCGTCCGCCGCGAGACCGCGCGCGTGGCGCTCGAGAACCTCATCGCCGACGGCCGCATCCATCCCGCTCGCATCGAGGAGCTGTACAAGAAGGCAGAGGACCTTGTGAACGAGCGCGTCCGCGAGGCGGGCGAGCAGGCTGCGTTCGATGCCGGCATCCACGACCTGCACCCTGAGCTCGTCAAGACGCTCGGCGCCCTCAGGTACCGCACCTCCTTCGGCCAGAACGTCCTCCAGCACTCCATCCAGGTCTCCATGCTCTGCGGCATCATGGCCTCCGAGCTCGGCCTCGACGAGGCCCCTGCCAAGCGTGCGGGCCTGCTGCACGACCTCGGCAAGGCGATCGACCATGAGGTCGAGGGCCCGCACGCCGTCATCGGCGCCGACCTCGCGCGCCGCTACGGCGAGAAGCCCAACATCGTCCACGCCATCGAGGCCCACCATGCCGACGTCGAGCCCGACACCGTCCTCGATGTGCTCGTGATGGCCGCCGATGCCATCTCCGCCGCGCGCCCCGGTGCTCGCCGCGAGTCCGCCGAGACCTACATCAAGCGACTCGAGAAGCTCGAGGAGATCTCCAACTCCCACGACGGCGTCGAGCGCACCTACGCCATGCAGGCCGGTCGCGAGCTCCACGTCATGGTCGAGCCCGAGAAGATCTCCGATGCCCAGGCAACGGTCCTCGCGCACGACATCGCGAAGCAGATCGAGGACGAGATGGAGTATCCCGGCCAGGTCCGCGTCGTCGTCATCCGCGAATCCCGCGCCGTCGACGTCGCGAAGTAGCCTTCCATGCCCGGCGACCTCACGTCCTTCGTCGAAGCCACCATGGGCAACGGCGCCCTCCGCGTCGAGGAGAACCTCGGCGCGGGATATGTGAGGCTCCGCGTTGCCGAGGCCGAGCGACGCCAGGCGAAGCACGATATCAGATGCATCGAAGATGTCGTCATCGAGATGCTGCGAAACGCCCGCGATGCGGGCGCTCGCCATATCTATGTGGCAAGTTGGCGCGAGGGCGACGTCCGCACGCTCGTCATGCTCGATGACGGCCAGGGCATCCCCGCCAACATGCACGAGAAGATCTTCGAGGCACGTGTCACCTCCAAGCTCGAGAGCGTGCATGTAGACCGCTGGGGCGTCCACGGTCGCGGCATGGCGCTCTATTCGGTACGCGAGAACGTCGAGGATGCGCGCGTCCTCTCATCTGCTCCGGGCAAGGGGACGGCCATCAAGATCGTCGCCGACGCCTCCAAGCTGTCCGAACGGGCAGACCAATCGTCGTGGCCTTCCATAGCGCAGGATGAGGATGGCGCCGAGTCGCTTGTGCGCGGGCCCCACAACATCATCAGGACCTGTGCCGAGTTCGCGCTCGAGGAGCGTGGGACCTGCGAGGTGTATCTGGGCTCCGCCGCCGAGATAGCAGCTACCGCGCACGCCCGAGCTCCGCGCGCGCAGTCCGATACCGATCTCCTGTTCATCGACGACCTGTCCGAGCTCAACGTGCTCACGCGCCTGAGGGTGGCGGCGGATGCCCGCGAGCTGCGCGAGCAGGCGATGCTGCTCGGCCTCGATATGTCGGAGCGCACCGCGCATCGCATCATCGCCGGCCAGATCAAGCCGCTGCGCAGCGTCGCTTCGCAGCTCCTCTCCAAGGCGCCTCAGGCTCAAGGTGAGGTTGACCTCAGCAAGATCCATAAGGGCATGAAGATGAGCAAGTCCGATAAGGAGGCGTTCGCGCTCGAGATGGAGAAGGCCTTCTCCTTCGTCTCCTCGCGCTATTACGTCCGCCTTTCCTCCGACCCCAAGGTCCGCGTCTCGTCGAACAAGATAACGGTGACGTTCGACATCGAGGACGAGGACTGATACCTCGGGTTCATTCTTTACCTCGGTCTTTTCAAATCCTTGTTTTACGACTACTATTAACAAATACGCAAACTGCCGTTCCTTAATCGAACAATGCAGATCCACACCTGCACAGGAGACATAGCATGGATTACTTGAAGGTTTCGTCTAAGTCCTCGCCCGCATCCGTTGCCGGCGCCATCGCCGGATTAGTGAAGGACGAGGTGCCCGTCAACATCCAGTGCGTCGGTGCCGGTGCGGTCAATCAGGCGGTCAAGGCGATGGCCATTGCGCGCGGTTTCCTCATCCCGACGGGCGTCGACATCTCCTGCGCCCCCACTTTCTCCGACATCGAGATCGGAGGGGAGAGCCGCACGGCTATCCGCTTCGCCGTCTACGTCCATCGCCTCACGCCCAACTCGCATGCAAACGATCCGTCCGATGACGCCTTCGAGGTGTATGCCTAGTGGCGAACCCGCTGCTTGTCGGTAAAACCTATTGCATCAAGACTTTCGGGTGCCAGATGAACCTGCACGACTCCGAGCGCGTCTCGGGTCTGCTCGATTCATGCGGCTGCAATGAGGTCTCCTCGTTCGAAGAGGCGGATATCGCCGTCTTCATGACCTGCTGCGTACGCGAGAACGCGGATCAGCGCCTCTACGGCCAGGCTTCCGCGCTCGTCAGCATGCAGGCGCCTCCTTCCGGAAAGCGCGTCGTCGCAATCGGAGGGTGCATCGCCCAGCGCGACGGTGCACGACTCAAGGAGCAGGTCCCCGCCTGCGACGTCGTGTTCGGCACGAGCGCCCTCGAGAGCCTTCCGGATCTTCTCTCCCAGGCCTTCGACGCCGATGGCCGCGCCATCTTCTCCGATACCGACGAGGATCCGTCCTCGTTCTCGACCGATCTTCCGTCCCACCGTGCGCAGCGGTTCCATGCCTGGGTTCCGATCATGTACGGATGCAACAACTTCTGCACCTACTGCATCGTCCCCTATGTCCGCGGCCGCGAGCGCGGGAGGGTCTTCGAGTCGATCGTCGACGAGTGCTCCCGTCTGGTGGGCGACGGCGTCCGCGAGATCTGCCTGCTCGGCCAGAACGTCAACTCGTACGGCCGCGACCTCTACGGCGCGCCGCGTTTCGCCGATCTTATCCGCGCCGTGGGGGAGACGGGAATCGAGCGCCTCCGCTTCACCTCGTCCAACCCCAAGGATCTCAACGACGACGTGATCGCCGCCATGGCCGAGACCCCGTGCGTCATGCCGCACCTGCACCTCGCCGTGCAGAGCGGATCGTCGCGCATCCTCAAGGCCATGAACCGCTCCTATACGCGCGAGCAGTACCTCGGCCTGGTCGATAGGCTGAAGACGGCGATGCCCGACCTCGCGCTCACGACCGATATCATCGTCGGATTCCCCGGCGAGACCGAGGAGGACTTCCTCGAGACGCTCTCGCTCGTCGAGGAGGCGCAGTTCGCCGGCGCGTTCACGTTCATCTACTCGAAGCGCCCGGGAACCCCTGCGGCGAAGATCGTCGATACCACGCCCGCCGAGGTCATCCAGGACCGTTTCGACAGGCTCGCGCACCTGGTCGAGGATATGAGCTGGAAAGCCAATCAGATCGATTTGGGCAAACGCGTCGAGGTGCTCGTCGAGTCCGTTTCCAAACGCGACAGCTCGGTCATGGTCGGCCATAGCGAGAAGAACCAGACCGTGCACTTCCCGCTTCCCGACAAGATCTCGCAGGACGACCTCATCGGGAAGATCGCGACGATCGAGGTCGATCGGGCGCGCACCTGGTATCTCTCCGGCTCCCTTGTCGGTGACCCGCGATGAGCGACGTCGGACCCCTCGTCTGCATCGTGGGTCCAACCGCTTCGGGTAAAAGCGCCGTAGCCGATCGCATAGCCCAACGGGTCTCGGGAGAGGTCGTCTCGGTCGATGCCATGCAGGTCTATAAGGGCATGGATATCGGCACCGCCAAAACACCGCCCGAGGAGCGTCTCTGCGCGCTTCATATGGTCGATATCTGCCCGATAGACGCCAACTATTCGGTCGAGCGGTTCCAAACCGATGCGCGCTCATGCATCGACGGTCTCCTTGCCGGCGGCATACGCCCCATCCTCTGCGGGGGCACGGGGCTCTATCTCAACGCCGTCATCGACGAGATGGACTTCCCATCCGGTTTCAGGGGCGATTCAAGGCGCGAGGCGTACGAGGAGGTCGCACGGTCCGAAGGCCCCCAGCGCCTTCATGAGATGCTCCGCGAACGCGATCCGGAGAGCGCGGACGAGATCCATCCCAACAACACCAGGAGGGTCATCAGGGCCCTCGAGATGTGCGACGAGGGAAAGAGCTATGCGGCATCGCTGCGGACGCTCCACGCGCGCGCCCAGCATTACCGGGCCAGCATCTACGGACTCGAGCTTCCGCGCGAGGAGCTCTACCGTCGCATAGACCGACGTGTCGACGATATGTTCGATAAGGGGCTCGTAGAAGAGGTCCAGAAGCTTGTCAGCGCGGGTTTGTCATCGGATACGACTGCGGGACAGGCGATCGGATACAAGGAGATCCTAGAGGCTCTCAGCGGCTCATGCTCGATGGATGACGCCCGCGAGGCCATCAAGACGAACACCCGCCGCTATGCGAAGCGCCAGATCTCGTGGTTCCGCCATGACGCTCGCGTCAAATGGATCGACATGCAAGGGGAGACGGCCGACTCGGCTGCCGAGCATGTCATTTCGGAGGTATTCGATGCCGCGTTTTGAGTACCATTCGACAGCACCGGTTCCCGAGCGCGCGATTCTCGTCGGCGTCGACTTCGGCAAGTCCGAGTGGTCGCTCGACGATTCGATGGCCGAGCTCGGTCGCCTTGCCGAGACGGACGGCGCCGTCGTCGTGGGAAGCCTGACGCAGAAGCTCGACGCCCCCATACCCAGGACCTTCATCGGCAAGGGCAAGGTCGAGGAGGTCGTCTCGGCCGTCCGCGCGCTCGATGCGGATGTGGTCATCTTCGATGACGAGCTCACGCCTTCCCAGCAGGCGAACCTCGAGAAGATCGTCAAGGAGCCGACCAAGATCATCGACAGAACGGCCCTCATCCTCGACATCTTCGGCCAGCATGCGAAAACGCGAGAGGGCAGGCTGCAGGTGCAGCTGGCCCAGCTCACATACGTTCTTCCGCGCCTGAGGGGCATGTGGAGCCACCTGGTGGGCGAGCAGACGCGCGGCGGCATCGGCAGCCGATTCGGCCAGGGCGAGAGCCAGCTCGAGGTCGACCGCAGGCTTATCCGCAAGCGGATCTCGACGCTCAAGTCGGAGCTGCTCCAGCTCGAGACGCGACGGGGCGTGCAATCGAAGGCGCGCTGGGAATCGGGCGTCTACCGCGTATCGCTGGTCGGCTACACGAATGCCGGCAAGTCGACCCTGCTCAACGCTCTGACAGGCGCGGGGGTCTATGCGCGTGACGAGCTCTTCGCGACGCTCGACCCCACGACGCGCTCGCTCGACCTCGAGGAGGGGCGCAAGATCACCCTCACCGACACGGTCGGCTTCATCCAGAAGCTGCCCACCATGCTCGTCGAGTCGTTCAAATCGACGCTTGCCGAGGTGAAGGCGGCCGACCTCGTGCTCCTCGTGTGCGATGCCTCCGATGAGAACCATGACCTGCAGATCGCTGCCGTGGAGCGCATCCTCGGCGAGATCGGCGCCTCAGACATCGCCCGATTCATCGTCTTCAATAAATGCGATCTTCTGGATGATGATGCACGCGCGGCGCTCGAGCGCGAGCATCCCGACGCGCAGTTCATCTCGGCCCTCGAGGAGAAGGGCCTGCGAGGGCTCATGCATCGCATAGCCCGCGAGGCATCGGAGGGCGATACCACGCTCACGGCGCTCATTCCCTATGGAAAAGGCCTGCTGATCAAGATGGTCCACGAGCGGTGCCAGCTCATCCACGAATCGTACGGCGAGCTGGGGATCACGGTAACCGTGCGCGCGTCTGCACGCATGGCGGCGACGCTAGCGCCCTATCGCGTAGAAGATGAGCTGGCTGATGCCTAGAAGCACCGGCTGATGGAGCACGTAGATGGGCAGGGCGTAACGGCCGACCATCTCGAGCGGCTTGATGGAGAATCTCCATATGGGCGCTGAATACCCCCGCTTTCCCCAGTAGATCCCGAGCGACCACCCCGTGAGGTAGAGGAACAGGTAGGGGAGGATGGGATAGTAGTCGGCGGATACGAAATCGACGCCGGGAAAACCCAGCCAAGACAGCCCTCCAAAGAGATAGAGCGAGCGCGGGACATCGAGGAGATGGATTCCGAATAGCGAGATGCTGCCGTGTGAGATGTCCAGGAGCAGCAGGAAGATCGCGAAGAACAGAGCCGCCCATCCAAGGCCATCCGGCTTGAAGCCGACATGCGAGAGGACTGCCGCGATGAGCGTGCAGGCTCCCATGCAGTAGATGATGCCGAACGAGATCTCGACGTCTTTGCCGATGAAGGATGTCACAAGGTACACGGCGAGGGCGACGGCAAGGTAGACGCCCGCGCGCTTGAAGTTGTTCCTTGAGAATGTGCACATGGCACCCGCGATGACGAGGAACGTCCAGGAGATGGACGCGCGCCAGATATCGACCGCAGGTACGAAGAACGCCGTCGTGGGGACGATTCCGATGAGGAACACGAGGTCGTAATAGAAGTGGAACAGCACCATCGAGATGACGGAGAAACCGCGGAGCGTGTCGAAAAGACGGACGCGCCCATGCGGCGCGCCCGACGGTTCCATGTGATCTTGAACGGAAGCCATGCTATGACATCGATCGGATGAGCGCCGTCACCTTGCCGAGGATAAGGGCATCCTTGACATAGATGGGCTCCATGGAATCGTTCTCGGGTTGGAGCCTGATGCGGTCCTTCTCGCGGTAGAACGTCTTGACCGTTGCGGAATCATCGACGAGGGCGACGACGATCTCGCCGTTGTGGGCATCCTGCTGCTCCTTGACGACGATGTAATCGCCATCGAAAATGCCCGCGTTGATCATCGACTCGCCATGGACGCGCAGGATGAAGGAGCTCGAGTCTCCCACGATGGAGGTGGGGAGGACGAGGTTCTCCTCGATGTTCTGCTCGGCGAGGATGGGGACGCCGGCGGCGACCCTTCCGACGAGAGG
Source organism: uncultured Coriobacteriales bacterium (assembly GCA_946619045.1). Lineage (GTDB taxonomy): Bacteria > Actinomycetota > Coriobacteriia > Coriobacteriales > Atopobiaceae > RUG721. Next base: position 15,559 of record CAMOLV010000001.1, read on the forward strand.
CAGCGAGATGCTGTTGTCGTCGAGGTTCTGAGTGACGGAGGCAAGCTTGGGAGCGCTCTCCTGAGCCTGCTTGTTGATATCGATGGTGCGGGGCTTCTTGGGGTCGCGCTTGATGAGGGAGAGCTCCTCCAGCGCCTTGAGATGCATGTGCACCGTGGAGGGGGACTTGAGGCCCACAGCGGAGCCGATCTCGCGAACCGAGGGAGGATATCCATGGCTCTCGGTGTAGGACAGGATGTACTCGTAGATCGCAGCCTGACGTTTGCTGAGCTTTCCGTGTGCCATGGCATGCCTCCTCATGTCGTTTGAATCGAGTATAGAACAAGAATTCGGCTACCGCAAACAAATGTTCTAAATTGTCTTGACTCGAACATCTGTATCAATAATACTATAAAACAGATGTTCTGCAAACAGGTGTTCCCATCGAATATCTGTCCACCGCATGTCCTACAAATGAACCAGGCAGAACATCGACGATAGGAGCGCAAGATGAATCGCAGCAACGGCATCGCTTATCCCACCAACGGATCTTCCGCACTCGAGGCCCAGGCAACGGTGCTCTCCGTCCATAACGGCTACCGTCGCTCCCAGAATCGCCGTCGTTCCCAGGATATCGAGCCCGAAGTGCTCACGCTTGGGCAGAAGGTCAAGGCCATCGCCGTCATCGCCTGCGTCATCGCCGCTCTGGCTGCGACGCTCATCTTCAGCGACGAGGCGGCGGCCCGCACGTATGACGTCATGTTCGACGGCATCGCGCAGCAGACCATCACCGTGCATACCGGTGATTCCCTGTGGACCATCGCAGAGGACCATGCGCCGGAAGGCGCCAGCGTCCCCGACGTCGTTCGCTGGATCGAGCAGGCCAACAACCTCGATTCCGCGCTCATCGTCTCCGGACAGGCCCTCATCGTCCCTGCAGAATAGCCAAATCGAATCAAATTTTCCCTGTATAGAGCAGCTGCAGGTTTCTACAACAGTTTGTGTGTTATTGTGCATACGTACTCAAGATTTAGGGGGATGTATGCGCTGTCCTAAATGCGGTTGCGAGAGCCTTAAAGTCATCGACTCCCGTCCTTCCGAGAGCATCGATGCTATCAGGCGCCGGCGTGAATGCGAGGGATGCGGTTTCCGCTTCACCACATACGAGCGCCGTGAGGAGATGCCGCTTCTCGTCATCAAGAAGGATGGGCATAGCGAGCCCTTCGATCGACAGAAGCTCATGCGCGGCCTTCTGACGGCTACGGTCAAGCGAAACATCCCCATCGGCGACCTCGACAAGCTCATCTCCTCGATCGAGGACGAGCTTCGCGACCGCGGCACCACCGAGATCACATCCGATGAGCTTGGCAACAACGTTCTTATGAAGCTCAAGGACCTCGATCTTGTCGCGTACGTCCGCTTCGCATCCGTCTACCGTGATTTCAAGGATCTCGACGAGTTCAGCGAGGCATTGAGGAGCCTTTCATGAGCGACGAGCACATCAAACTCGCGATACGCCGCCTCGACCCCGACGTCGAGCTTCCGTCATACGCCTATCTGGGCGATGCCGGCCTCGATCTGAGGGCTAACGAGGATGTCGTTCTCGAGCCCCATGAGCGGAGGCTCATCTCGACCGGCCTTGCGATCGCCATTCCCGAGGGATATGCGGGATTCGTCCAGCCTCGGAGCGGCATGGCCCTCAAGCGGGGCCTCTCCATGGCCAACACGCCCGGATTGATCGACTCGCATTATCGCGGCGAGCTCAAGGTCGTCGCGGTCAACCTCGATGCGCACGAACCCATCAGGATCGAGAGGGGAGAGCGCATCGCCCAGCTCGTTATCCAGAAGGTTCCCGTCGTTGAGCTTGTAGAAGTCGATGAACTCGACGAGACGGACCGTGGGGCTGGCGGATTCGGTTCAAGCGGAACCAACTGATCTCCTTCAGCACTCCCCTAAAATAATTTGCGTGATAATATATCGCGCGCGATATATTTATGTTAGACTGTGAATCGTAAGATTTGCAGAGAAAGGGGAGTTGCCATGGCGCAGCAAGATGTTCTCGACCTCATCATCGTCGGCGGCGGTCCCGCCGGTCTTTCCGCGGCCCTGTATGCTCAGCGTGCGATGCTCGACACGCTTGTGTTCGAGAAGGAGGCGTTCGGCGGCCAGACGATCTTGACCTCCGAGATCGACAATTATCCCGGCGTTCCCCATACCGATGGCTATTCGCTCAGCGAGCAGATGAAATCCCAAGCAGAGGAGTTCGGTGCCCGTTTCGTCACCGATATGATCACCTCGATCGAGCACGACGACGAGAGCGGCCTCTTCACGGTCAATGCCTCCGGAGGAACCTACGTTTCTAAGTCCGTTGTCGTTGCCGGCGGAGCCACGCCTCGTCTCGCGGGCTTCGAGGGCGAGAACACGTATTCCGGGCATGGCGTCTCGTATTGCGCCACCTGCGATGGCATGTTCTATCGTGGAAAGCGCGTCTTCGTCATCGGCGGCGGTAATTCCGCGTGCGAGGAGGCGCTGTTCCTCACGCGCTTCGCCTCGCAGGTCACGCTCGTGGTGCGCAAGGATCATCTCCGCGCCCAGGCTGTCGTCGCAAAGGAGCTGGAGGAGAACCCCAAGGTCGAGGTCAGGTATCTTACGAGCATCACCGCGGTAGACGGCGGCTCGCTTCTCAAGAGCGTGACGTTCCGCGATAACGCGACCGGCGAGACGCATGTCGAGGAGTTCGACGAGGGATCGTTCGGCGTCTTCGTCTTCGTCGGCAGGAACCCCGAGACGGGTCTCGTTGCCGATCTCGTCGACCTCGACGAGCAGGGCTATGCGATCACCAACGACCGTATGGAGACCAGGACTCCCGGCCTGTTCTGCGCGGGGGATATGCGCAAGAAGTCGCTCAGGCAGGTCATCACCGCGGCAGCGGACGGTGCAATCGCCGCCACGAGCGCCGCTTCGTTCCTTGGGCAGCCTATCGAGGGATAATCGTATAAATAGGAAATTTTGAACATTACTTAAATCTTGAAATTCCAGGGTTTTAAGACGAGCGATTCTAAGCCGTTTTAAGGCCCTGGAATTCTATCAATGGGTTAGGAGTCATGAAATAGGCGGTTTTGGTACGGATGAATGTCAGAATCACCGAAGGAACAGCGCTCCTGTACAAAGCAGTCCATCGGGTTGCAGCCGTGAGAATTGCGACTGATTGAATGGTGCCATATGTGTATAGGGAGATGTGATCTGAGCGAATAAGATCGGATCGCGCATCATATACGGAAGAGCGGAACGGGTTCATCAATAGGTGCCGGCTGCAGCCATACACGCGAGAACATCACTGTATCGTCTCATCGCGCATCAATGCGTTTCACAGGCGATTTCATATAAAACCGTGATAATATATCTTATGTAAAGTAGAAGAAACTGCAGGAAAAAGGGGCTTTCCAGCCCCTCTCCCCTCGATAATCTCAGTCAATGACGTGATGAGCCCATCAGCCGCCGAATCCGCCGCCGATGCAGTCGTAGACCCATGCGACGCAGACGTACTGGCCAGGATACGGAGCGTGGATCATATACTCCCCTCCGAGGTAGATCGCAACATGGCCGTACGAGCAGAAGATGATGTCGCCGGGATTGAGCACTTCCTGATAGTTGGAGAGGTCGCAGCTCTTCCAATTGCCCCTGCCCTGGACCCAGCTCATGAGACCCGAAACGGACGTCGCATACGGCGTGCTGTAACCTGCCATCTGGTATGACGTGGCCACAAGGCCGCAGCAGTCGTAGCCGTCGGCATCGGGACCGTAGTTCCTGCCGCTGTACCACGTCTTGTACGGCATGCCCACAAGCTGATACGCATTGGAGATGACGTCGGGAGATGCTACGATCGACGGGCGCGTGTACGACGAGGTATCATCGCTCGACGAGCCGGAATCATCGCTGGACTCGCTGCCGGAATCCCCGCTATCGGTTGCGCCATCATCGGAGACGGTACCTGTGTCGATGGCGCCGACAACATTGGCGAGACCCGACTGCTGAGCCTCGGCGGCCTGCTGGGCCTCGAGCTCGGCCTGCCGACGAGCCTCCTCCTCCGCCTGGCGTGCCAGCTCAGCCTGGATCTCGGCATCGAGCTGGTCGTAGTACGCCTGCGCCTCGGCGAGCTTGGCATCGTACTCGGCAAGCTCCTTCTCGGTCTCGGCGATCTGCTGCTCCTGCTTCGTCTCGGCAACCTCGAGCTCGGTCTTCTGGTCTTCGAGCTGCTGCTCGAGCATGGAGATCTCATCGATGGCGTCGGCGTCGGACTCGGAGATCTTGTCCAGATAGTAGATGACGTTGACAAGGTCCTCGAAGTCGCGTGCACCGAAGATCATGTCGAACACCGATCCGGCACCGCTCTTGTAGGAGCTCTTCATGCGCTTTCCGAGCACGATCCTTCGCTCGGCAAGCCTGAGCTGGGTCTCCTGGATGGCGGTGTTTGTCTCGTCGATCTTGTTGCGCGTCTCCTCCAGATCCATCTCGGCCTGCATGAGATTTGCCTGGATATCGCCCATCTCCTGGCCGAGCTGCTCGAGCGTTGCACGTGCGGCATCGAGGTCGGCCTGCGTGGGAACGGCGTACGAGGTGTTCGAGAACACGAGGATGCTGGAAGCTGCAAGCAAGGCGCTGCAGCTCAGAGCTATGAATTTATTTTTAAAATGATGACGGATCAACGTGGATGTCCTGTCATTAGTAGGGATAGACGAAGGGGCCGCCGCCGTAGAAGGCGTAGACCTCGGAGATGCAGACGACGCGTCCGGGGCTGGGTGCATGGACCATCATTCCCCCACCGATGTAGATGCCCACATGGTTGAACTCGGAGCGCGTGAACACGAGGTCGCCGGGGACGAGCTGATCGAGGCTGTCCTTCCAGAGACCCGCCCTGATGATGGCGAGGCCGAGAGGCTCGGCTCCCGCTCTCCAGGTGCCGGTGCCGTAGCAGTAGCTGACGAGTCCGGAGCAGTCGAAACCGCCCGTGGAGAGGTTGTATCCGCCCCAGACATAGGGCCAGCCGAGGCAGGAGTAGGCGGAAGCCACGCCGCCGCCGGGGAACGGGCTGCTTCCGTCGCCGCCGCCGGGATCGTCGACGGTCTCGGAATCGCCGTAATCGGTGGAGCCGGGCGTGTTGCCGGTATCGTCTCCGCCAGCGTTGTTGCCGCCATCGTCGGTAGTGCCGCCGCCGGCGACATCGATGACGGCCGCTGCAGCGGCAGCCTGCTCGGCAGCGGCAGCCTCCTCGGCCTGGCGTGCGAGCTCCGCCTGGCGGGCAAGCTCGGCCTGGATCTCAGCATCGAGCTGGTTGTAGTAATCCTGGGCCTCGGCGACGAGCGCCTCGTACTCCCCTACCTTCTGCTCCATATCGGAGATGCGCTGCTCCTGATCGGCCTTCTGGACCTCGAGCGTCGCCATCTGCTCGTTGAGCTGGTCCTCGAGCTCCTTGATGCGACCGATCGTCTCGGCATCCTGCTCGCTGACCTTATCCATGTAATAGATGCGGTTCGCGAAGTCCTCGAGGCTCGTGGAGCTGAACAGGACATCGAGGAAATTGACGGGGCCCGTCTTGTAGCCGCTGCGCATGCGCTTTGCCAACGTCGCGCGGGCGTAGGCGAGCTCGACGCGCGTGTCCTTGATCTTGCCCTGCGTGGCCTCGATCTCGTTATCGGTGCGCACGAGATCGGCCTCCGCATCCTCGAGGTCGGCCTGGAACGCGATCAGCTGCGATCCAAGCTCGTCGATGCGGGCCTGGGCTTCCTCAAGATCGGCTTGGGACGGAACGGCATAGGCCCGTGCGGGGGCATACATGATCCCACCGAGCGCGAGCAGCATCGCGAATGCTGCAGATGCCAGTGTTTTCCTCAGTCCCATATCAGAAATCCTTTCGACGTACGAATAATCATTCTAGCTGCGTTTCAGGGCGAATCCGTAACGTCCACAGTTCTGCCATGTGTGTGGCAGAACTGTGTTATTTGATAGATTAGTTCACTTTGACGAGCGTGTAGACCTCGCGGTCGCCGAAATCGCGTGCAATGACCTCGCGCGGGTTGAGGAAGCAGAGCTCGAGGAGGAACGCGAATCCCTCGACATGGGCTCCGGTCTTCTCGACGAGCTTCGCGACGGCGAGCGACGTGCCGCCGGTTGCGATGAGGTCGTCGACCACGAGCACCTTGTCGCCCGGCTCGAACGCATCCTGATGGACCTCGATGGTATCGGTGCCGTACTCGAGGGCATAGGACTCGCTGTAGACGGCGCGCGGCAGCTTGCCGGGCTTGCGGGCGGGAATGAAGCCCGCGCCGAGCTTGTAGGCGACGGGAGGGCCGACGAGGAAGCCGCGGGCCTCGGCGCCGACGACCTTGTTGATGCCCTTGTCGGCGAAATGCTCGGCGATGTCGTCTACGAGTGCGCGGAATGCCTCGGGGTCCTTGAACAGAGGCGTGATGTCCTTGAAGATGACGCCCGGCTCGGGATAATCGGGGATATCGATGACAAGGCTCTCGTAATCAAAATCAGACACGGACTTTCCTTTCGAACGTATAGACGACCAGTGCTATTCCGTAGCGAGCGCATTGCGCACGCTGCGTTTGATGAGGGTGGAGCGGAGCGAGTTGGTGAGCGCGAGCATGCGGTTGAACGCCTCGTCGGCACGGGCGCGCGTCTCGTCGGAGCGCTCCATCTCGACACCGCCCGCCTTGGCGGTGTAGACGACGAGCGCCTGCTCGAACATGGCCGACTCGCGGTTCGCGGCCATGACGTACTGGCGAAGGTTCTTGGGCCCGATGCCGAACTTGCGCAGCTCGTCGCAGGTTCGGATGAGCTGGAGGTCGCGTCCCTCGACAAGGTCGCGCCCCTGCGGCGACTTCTTGAACTGGATAAGTCCCGCATCGGCGAGCGAGCGGACGAAGCTCACCGTGGTGCCGCAGATCTCGGGCATGCGGTCGATGGGATGCAGCTTCTCGAGCATCTCGGCGGAATCGACGACCGGGACCTCCTCTCCCCCATCGGCGGCCGCGGGAACGGCCTTGGAGGGTTCGCGATCCTGGCGCTCGAGCTGCTCCTTGATCACGGCAAGCGGATAGAAGCGGTGCTTCTGCATATAGAGGATGGATTCGAGCCGTGCGACATCCTTGGGCGAGTACTTGCGGTACCCGCCCGTGGAACGCAGCGGAGAGAGCAAGCCCTCATCTTCGAGATAGCGGACCTTGGAGACCGTGAGGTCCGGATACGTGGGCTGGAGTTTCTGGACCAGCTTTCCGATGGTGAGGTACTCGAAGTCAGACATGATCCCCTAGCTCTCCTGACGAGCGGCCCTCTGCCGCTTGTTGGTGTGGAAGATGAGGCGGAACGTGCCGATCTGGATGGTGGAGCCGTCCTTGAGCTCCGCATCGTTGACGATAGCGCCGTCGACCCAGGTGCCGTTGAGGGACGAGAGGTCGGTGATGGTGGCGCGGCCGGTCTCGATGCCGGTGAGGTCCATGCGCGCATGATGGCGCGAGACCGTCATATCGTTGAGGAAGATGCTGTTGGAGGGGTCGCGTCCCAAGGTGATGACGGGCGTATCAAGGTCGTACGAATCGCCGAGATGCGGGCCCTTGACGATGGTGAGGGTGGGATATACGGGCTTCTGGGATGCCATCAGGTCGGGAACCGTGGCATCGGCGGAGGGCATGCGGAAAATCTCGGTTTTGCCGCTTGTGGCGCGTACGTTGTTCGAATCCATGGGCAACTCCCTAGTAAAAAAGCCGATATTCCAATAATAGCGCTATCGGCAGGCGATGCAGTCCATCTCGATGAGCGCGCCGAGCGGAAGCGCCGAGACGCCCACCACGCTCCGCGCGGGCGCGGGCATGGGAAAGCGCTCCTCGAAGACGTTGTTGACCGCCTCGAGATTGGAGAGGTCGGTCAGGTAGATCGTGGTCTGCGCGATGTCGTCGAGCGTGCAGCCGACCTCCTCGAGCACGAGCTCGATAACGTCGATGACGCGCTCGGTCTGAGCCGTGATATCGCCCTCGATGAGGATCTCCGCATCATGGGCGATGGGCAGCTGGCCCGATGTGAAGACGAGCCGCCCTGCGGTGGTTCCCTGCGAGTACGGCCCCGACGCCTCGGGCGCCTTACGTGCGTTGATGGCGTATTTCACTGCACGATCTCCTTCCTCGCATCATGCAAGCGCTCATAGGCTGCAGAGAGGCGTTCGAGGGCATTCTCGAGAACCCATGTGGGACAGGCGATGTTGAACCGCTCGAAGGACGCCCCCTCCTCGCCGAACATCGCGCCTCCGTCGAGATACAGCTGGGCCTCCTTATGGAGGAACATCTCCCTCTCGTCGGCATCCATCCCCCATGCCGAGAAATCGACCCAGGGAAGATACGTGCCTTCGAGCGGGATGACCCTGAGACCGCCGAGCTTTCCGTCGAGCGTATCGACGAGAAGCCGGTAGTTGCGGTCGATGACGGGGATGAGCGCGTCGAGCCAGCCCTCGCATTCGTCATAGGCCGCGATGAGCGACCTGAACGCGAAGGCGTTGAGGCCGAAGAACCCCTCCGAGGCATGCTGGTCCTCGAAGCGCTTCCGCAGGGACTCGTCGGGGATGTAGATGACGGAGCCCAGCGTCCCGGCGAGGCTGAAGGTCTTCGAGTACGACGTGAAGACCGCGATGCGCCGGGCCTGCTCGGGTGTCGCGAGCTTGAGCAGCGTATGGTGGACATGCCCGGGAAGGATGAGGTCGTTGTGGATCTCGTCGCAGAGGATGACGAGGCCGGCATCCGAGCAGATCTCGACCATCCTGAGAAGCTCTTCCTCGCTCCAGACGCGGCCCACGGGGTTATGGGGGCTGCAGATGATGATCGCCTTGGCCTCGGGGCTGTGGGCGATCCTATCGAGTGAATCGAAGTCGATCCGGTAGGATCCGTCTACTTCGATGAGCGGGTTTCTGAGAATCGTGCGCCCGGTGCGCTCGATCGCCATCGAGAAGGGATAGTAGACGGGCGGCTGGATGATGACGCCATCGCCCTCGTCGGTGAAGGCGCGGACGGCCGTGAACAGCGCGGGAACGACTCCCGGCGAGGTGACGATCCAGTCGCGCTCGGGCTTCCATCCATGGCGGCGTTCCTGCCATGCGATGCAGGCATCGTAGAAGGCGTCGGTAGGTTCGGTGTAGCCGAGCGTCGTCTCGTCGATGAGGCGATGCAGGGCGTTCTTGATAGGCTCGGGCGTCGCGAACTCCATGTCGGCGACGCTCAGAGGCACGACATCGTCCGCGAGATCGGGGTTGTCGGAGAGCATCGCCTCCCACTTGGAGGCACCGGTTCCGCGTCGCTCGGGCAGGGTCTCGAAATCGTAGGGCATCATTCGTTCCTTCATCTCGTTCCTGCAAACAGCATACGGCTATAGAGGCGGCTTTAGGGCGTTTACCTCGTGCCGAGTATGCCGCGCGCGCCGATATAATCGGCATCTGGCCTGAGGATCGACCAGGAGGCCAGATCGTCGTGCGGAACCTCGATGCGGTCGGATTCGCGCAGGGCGCCTCCCCATGGCAGGGTGTCGAGAAGCTGCTGTGCGGAGAGCATGCCCTGCGGATGCACATAGGTGAATGACAGGAAGCTTCTGAAGAGCCTGACGGAGAACGATGGCGGTGCGAATACGATGTAGCACGCTCCGTCGAAGGCGTCGAGATGGGCGAGGACGCAGGGGACGCGGTCGAACGCGATGCTCGCGACTTGGCCGCGCGAAGGCAGGGCCTGGTCGCCGGTATAGTCCCCGATCAGCTCCTCGACGCGCTCGCCGAGGAGCATCAGGGGCACGAGGAGGTCGGTCGCATCCTCGACCGCGACGCCTTCGAACGGACGCGATCCCTGCCGCTCGATTCCCTGGACGAACCCCATCCACGCCTTCAGGGTCTCGCCCTTATCGGAAACGTCGAGCAGCATGTACTCGTGCTCCCCTCCCCTTACGGCAAGGGGGACCGACACGAGGGCGCCGTCGCCCGTGAGGACGGCGGAGAAGCCGCAGGAGGCGACGGGAAGCTTGGTCCCCGCGCAGAGCGACTCGATGTACGAATGCGCATCCTCGCCGGACACGAAGCTGTAGAGGCACCCCGAGAGGTCGTACAGGCAGACGCCCTTCCGCGCCTCGTCGAGCGGGGTCTCGCCGAGGTATGAGATGACGCGACCATCATCGATGGATGCGCCGAGATGGGAATGCTCCTGCATGAGCGGCCAAGCCATGGTTATCCCTCCACGAACAGCGGAACGGCGAAGATGTTGAAGGCGGGCAGCCGATCGAGCGTGGGCTGCGTCTCGATGAGGACCGTGCCGATGGATTTCCCTCCCTGGGTCCACCCCACGGCGCCGACCATCTGGCCGGGCTCGACGAGGACGGAATCCCTGAGCATGGAGGTCTCGAAGGCGAGCTGCTGCCCGGTGTTGTAGTAGCCGATCTCGACGGACTCGCGCGGGTATGCCGCGCAGGTGAAGCGGAAGTCGTAGGCGTACGGCCTGGCGTCGATCAGCCAGGAATCGGAGGCGATTGCGCGCGACGTCCTGACCGAGTAGCCCCAATCGAGGAGCTCCATCGTATCCTCCCAGCGGCCCCAATCGCTGTCGCAGCCGAGGACGCAGGTGTAGAGCGTCGTGCCGTATCGGCGCGCGGCGCCGAGGAAGCAGTAGCCGGATTTCTCGGAGCCCGTCTTGATGCCGAGGGCCCCCTCGTAGTTGAGCACGAGGTAGTCGGTGGTATCGAATGTCTGGAGCCAGCCGTCCGTGTATGCCTCCGTGTACTCGAGGCGCACGGTGCTGGCGATGAAGGGATAGTTCTCGAGCGCATAGCGGCCAAGTACGGCAAGGTCCGCGACGGACGAGTAATGGCCATCCTCCTCGAGGCCGTGGGGGTTGGCGAAATGGGTGTGCGTCATGCCCAGCTCGAGCGCCTTCTCGTTCATGAGCGAGACGAACGCATCGACCGACCCGGCCACGTTCTGCGCGATGTAGACCGCGGCGTCGTTGCCGGAGTAGACGAGCAGCACGCGCAGGAGCTCGCGCAGCGTGGGCGTATCCCCCGAGACGAACCCTGCGGTCTGCGAATACGGGCCCAGGTCAACGTAATCGACCGTGCAGACGGTGTCGAGGTCGATGCCGCTGTCGAGCGCGACGACGGCCGTCATGACCTTGGTGACCGAGGCCATGCCCATCTCGCGCTCTGCATTCTTGCTCCAGAGGACGTTTCCCGACGCGTCGACGACGATGGCCGCCTGGGCCTCGGAGATATCGGGGGTCGTTTCGAATGCGAGCGCGGGTTTGCAGAAGACGAGCAGGCAGGCGAACAGTGCGAGAAAGACGTTCCTAAGCTTCATCTGCGCTCTTCTCGCGAATGATCTGAATGCCCTTGCAGGTGTAGATGACGGCGGTGAGGATCGAGAAGAAGAGCCCCACGTACACGAAGAGGATGCCGAGCGCGACCGGCTGGCTGTTCAGGCCGGGAAGCCACCATTTGTCGAAGATGCCGAGGCCGTTGACCACGGGGATCCCGAGCAGCATATCGCAGAAGCCGAACATGAGGCAGGCGGTCGCGATCTTGCCGACGAAGACGACATCGACGGGCCTGCGCTGGTACTGCTGGAGATAGACGGCTCCGCCGGCGAGATACACGTCGCGGCCGATGACGACGAGGGCGACCCAGAACGGCAGCTCGTCGGCCATGACGAGGCCGAGGACGCCCGTGAAGAGCAGGACGCGGTCCATGATGGGATCCATGATCTTGCCGAGCCAGCTCACCGTCTGCGTCCTGCGGGCCACCTGACCGTCGAGGAAGTCGGTGACGGCCGCGATCACATAGCAGACGAGCGCCACGCCGCGGGCATGCGCCTTGGGGAACAGGAACAGGAAGAACATCGTGAGGATGAGCCTGCAGAGCGTGATGAAGTTTGCGACCGTGAAGATGGCGCTCGAAGGGTTCTCGGGCGTGCCGACCGGGGCCTCGACGGATCCGGCCTGCTGCCTCATCGCGGTTTCAGAATCAACCGCCTGCTTGATTTGATCTGTTGCGGTCTGCTGCTCGTCCACTGCCGGGTCTTCTCTTCCTATCGAATGATTTCCGCTAAGGATTGTACCCTAATGGAATCTGGAAACGTATCCGCTTGAACGCTGTGTGACGCTCGCGTGAAGAACTCATCAGCAGATGTTGCCGATCAGGCGGATGAGCGCTCTGACCGACTGGAGATAGCTGCGTTTGGAGATACGCTCGTCGATGCCGTGGATGCGCGCCTCGTCGTCGGGTGGCGCGACGTACGGAAGCACGCGGATGCTCTGGGCGGTCACCGCCTCATAGCGTATGGCATCGCATCCGCCCACCATGAAGAGCGGTATGCAGGTGATTCCCGGGTAATATCGTCCGAACGACTCGACGATGCCCCCGTAGAGGGGGCCGTCCGGCGAATCCTGGCGCGCGGACGGGGTCAGGCGCGCGACCTCGAGTCCGACCCCCTCGGGAAGGGCTTCTTCGACGTTCGAGATGAACATATCGATATCGGTATCGGGAAGCAGCCTGAAGTTGATGATCGCGGCGGCATCTTCGGGCAGGGCGTTCGACGCGGGGGATGAACCCTCGACCTGTGTCACGGCCATGGTCTCGCAGGCGAACGGGAAACCCTCCCTGCATGATGCGATGGAAGCGATGAGCGTATCGTCGGCCTCCAGGCCGAGTCTCTCCACCGCCTGAGCGAGCAGCGGGGAGAAGCGCGGGCCGGGCATGGAGCTCCTGACGGCGACGACCGCCTCGGCGAGCTTCTCGAGCGAAGAGCCGCCGAACGGATTGGAGGCGTGGCCGCCCGACCCTTTGGCGGTAAGACGCAGGGTGAGGAATCCCTTCTGCGAGAGGCAGAGCGTCTGGACGCGTATTCCCGGCGCCCCGAATGCGGCGCCATCCATATGGCTCGTGGTTCCCTCGTCGAGCAGGAGCGCATCGTGGACGCCGCGCGAGGCGAGGACGGAGGCGAGCAGATCCGCACCTGCGCTCACCGTCTCCTCGTCATCGCCGAAGGCGAGCACGATCGTCCTCGCAGGACGACCCGAGACGGCGAGCAGGTGCTCCACGGCTTCGAGCTCTGCGAAGAGCATGCCCTTGATATCCAAAGACCCGCGTCCCCAGATGTACTCGTCATCATCGCAGCCCTCGAACGGCGGGTGCGTCCAGCCATCATCATCTGCGGGAACGACGTCCTGATGGGCGATCATGATGAGCGGCTCGAGGGATGCGTCGGTTCCCTCGAGCGTTATGAGCACATTGTTGCCGAAGAGCTCGAATGATGCGGCTTCCATGAGGCGGGGATACGACGAGCGGATATGCTCATGGAGCTTGGAGAACTCCCCCGCATCGCGCACGGTATCGACCGTGCGGAACGATATTGCACGGGAGAGGCGCGCGAACATAGCATCGGGCTGGAGCTCGGGATAGTCCTCCTCATGCCCGTAGAGGGCGTATGTCTCCTCCGGACGCGCCATCTAGATCTGCATGCAAAGCTCGGATGCGGCCTTGCGCTCGAAGTGGTGGCGCGAAGGATGGGCGTCGTCGGCGGCATACCCGATCGGGAAGATGCCCACAAGGCGGAACCCGTCGGTCTCGGTGAACGCCTCCTGGATGGCGTCGGCATTGAAATCCCCCACCCAGAGAGCGCCGAGCCCGAGATCCTGCGCGGCGAGGAGCATGTGGGCTCCGACGATGCCGCCGTCGATGTCGGCGAAGTTCACCTTGCTCAGGCGGCTCTCCCCCGCCTCATCGGGCTTGACGCCGAGGATGAGGAGGACGGGTGCGTTGAAATGGTAGGGGGTCGATGCGCGCACGACCTTCTGCGAGATGGGATCGGAGACCTCCCAGACGTACCATGCCTGGTTGTCGCAGGCTGTCGGCGCTGCGATGGCGGCTTCGATGATCTTGTCGATCTTGATGCGCTCGACGGGCCTGTCGGAGAACTGACGGCAGGAATACCGCTCATGTGCAAGGGTGACGAAGTCGTTCATGGGAGCTCCCTTCGATTTTGCTGTGCACAGTATAGCCGCTATCCGACGAGCTTCTCCATCCAAACCATGCTGTAGGTTCGCCCGAATTTACATCCGCAATCATGGAATAACCCGACGATCTTGAAGCCGAGATGCTCGTGGAATCGCACGCTGCCGTACCCGAGGTATTCATCGACCTCGTTCGGATAGGAGATGCATGCGTAGAGGTTCGTTATCCCTTGGTCGCGCAGGCGCCGCTCGAGCTCGGCATAGAGCTCCGTTCCGATGCCCGTGCGGGTGAATCGGCGGTCGAGGTAGATGGAGAGCTCGACGCACGCATCGTAGGCCGCCTGCCTGCGGAACCGCGCGGCATAGGCATATCCCGCCACGGCGCCGTCGATTTCCGCTACGAGGAAGGGATACGTGGCGCTCACAGCATCGATCAGTTCCTCGAACCCCTCGACGCTTCGAGCCGTGCAATCGAAGGTGACGGCGGTCTTCTCGACGTAGTATTCGTAGATACGGGCGAATGCGGCGGCATCTTCGCTGCGGGCATACCGGATGACGATGTCGGCGGGCATCGGCACTCCCCTATCCGAGGTTGCAGTATGCCTGGCCCATCAGGATATGGGCGTAGGTACGAGCTGGGACGGCGGCGATGGTGCCCATAGATGCCGAAACGAACGACCTGCGTGAAAGCATGGAATTCTCCCCCTCGGAAACCGGATGCGCGGCTGCGATGCGGGTATCTGCAGTTCCCATGGTACCCATTGAGGGAAAGCCTGTTAAAGAAAAAGCCAGAGGATTAACCTCTGGCCTGAGAATTCTGGTCGGGTGGACTGGATTCGAACCAGCGACCCCTTGACCCCCAGTCAAGTGCGCTACCAAACTGCGCCACCACCCGAAAGCACAGAAAATTATAGCCGTCTCTGAGAACTATGCAAGTGTCGACTTCAACTCTTCTACAGAAACTATTTCCGAACCATAGCATTTGCCGAACATATCGATGGCGCCCTCCTGCGTTCCGACCCCGAGGAACGTGATGGTGGCGTCCTCGACCACGACCGTCTTGAAGTTGCGGTAGAAGGCATCGGCGAGCGTATGGAGCACGCAGACGTTCGTATCGCATCCGACGACGATCAGCGTATCGGCTCCGATCTCGGACAGCGTGAGCTCGAGGTCGGTCTGGAAGAAGGCGCTGTAGCGGCGCTTGGGGATGATCAGGTCGCAATCCTCGACCTCGATCTCGGGGAAGATGCGCGTACGCCCCTTGATGCCGTGGGGACCCCAGAGCTCGAGCTCCTGGTCGAGGCCCTCGATATGGGCATCGTTGCAGAAGATCACGGGGATCTCGTTCTCATGTGCAAGCTCGACGACTTCGGCGACGTTGGCGCGGAAGGCCGCCATCTCGGGGCTGAGCTCGTTGTTATAGACGGTATCCTCCCCTTCCGTCGCGGAATCGATGGCGTCAACCACGATCAGCACGCTGTAATCAAGATCGGTATCCATATCTGCTCCTTATGCGCGGGGAATGCTACTGTCTTATCTATACACGATTGAAGGGCAGATTGCCATGGATTCGTTCTTCGAACAGGTCTACGAGATGGTGCGGCAGATCCCCTCCGGTCGCGTCGCAAGCTATGGGCAGATCGCGCGCCTCGTAGGGTCTCCGCGCAAAGCGCGTTTCGTCGGGTTCGCCATGCATGCGAGCCCCGGGATGGCGGGCGGCGTCCCCTGCCACCGCGTGGTGTTCAAGGATGGGTCCCTTGCACCCGGGTTCGCTTTCGGAGGCCCGGACGTGCAGAAGGAGATGCTCCTCGGCGAGGGCATCTCCTTCAAAGACGAATCGCATGTCGATATGGACGCGTGCTCCTGGGAGGTCTGACCAACCTTGCAACGAGGGACGGTCCTCTCGTTGCAAGGCTAGGCGCTGCGCGTGGCTATGATGTCGACGCCGGTTCCCGCAGCATCGCTCACCACGACGTCGCCGATGGCGACCGGGGCGGTGACGGTGACGCCCTTGAGCGAGGCGACGACGTCGAAGACCTTCGACTTGGGCACATCGCCGGCGGTCTTGACCGACACCATATGGTGCATCGCGCTTCCGACGACGGGCACGGACGACGTCACGACGCGGACGGGGTTCGTGGCCTCGGCCTGGGCGTAGACCTCGCCGCGCTTGCATGAGTTGCCGGTGATCGAGACGACCTGCCCGCCATCGACGACGGCATCGATCTGGCAGCCTCGAGGGCACCTGATGCAGGTGAGATGGATGGTTTCCATGGCTTATGCCTCCTCGAGCTTGAAGGTGATCGAAGCGAGGCCGGGATGCGCGAGAAGCTCGGCCTTCTTGAGCACGACCTGCTCCATCTCGCCGGGAGCCATGATCATGCGCTTGCGATGGTAGATTCGGTCGCCGTCGAGATACACCGACACATAGCGGTTCTCGTAGACGTTGCCCACGCGGAAGCGGACGGTGAGCTCGTCGGGCATGCGCTCGGGGTCGATGGACTGCGGGACGGTGTAGCGGACGCCGTCTGTGGCGGTCACGGGGACGGAGACGCCGTTCTCCTCGAGGCTGCCTGCAACGTATGCCGCGGCGTTGCGGCCGGCGACGGCGGCCTCCTGCGACACGTAGTCGACGAGATCGTGCACGTGGAGCACGTTGCCGGCGGCGAAGATGCCGTCGACCTTGGTCTCGAGCACCTCGTTGACGACGGGCCCGCGGGTGACGGGAGAGAGCTCGACGCCGGCGGTGAGCGACAGCTCGTTCTCGGGGATGAGGCCGACCGAGAGGAGCAGGGTGTCGCAGGGATACGTGACCTCGGTGCCGGGGATGGGCTTGCCATGGCCATCGACCTCGGCGATGACGACGGCCTCGACGCGCTTCTGGCCCTCGATGCGCACGACGGTGTGCGAGAGCAGCAGCGGGATGCCGAAATCGTCGAGGCACTGGACGATGTTGCGCTTGAGGCCGCCCGAATAGGGCATGAGCTCGGCCACGCAGGCGACATGCGCGCCCTCGAAGGTCATGCGGCGCGCCATGATGAGTCCGATATCGCCGGAGCCGAGGATGACGACCTCGCGGCCCGGCATGAATCCCTCGATGTTGACCAGGCGCTGGGCGGTGCCGGCGCTGTAGATGCCCGCAGGACGGTATCCGGGGATGTTGAGCGCGCCGCGCGGGCGCTCGCGGCATCCCATGGCGAGCACGATGGCCTTCGCCTGGATGAACTGCATGCCCTCCGCCTGGCTCACGGCCGTCACGAGCTTGTCGGAAGAGACGTCGATGACCATGGTGTCGAGCATGAAGTCGATGCCGCCCTCGAGGGCGAGCTTCTCGAAGCGAGCGGCGTATTCAGGGCCGGTGAGCTCCTCATCGAAGGTGATGAGGCCGAATCCGTTGTGGATGCACTGGTTGAGGATGCCTCCGAGCTCGCGGTCGCGCTCGATGACGAGAATGGAGGCGCAGCCTGCATCGCGTGCCGCGATGGCGGCGGCAAGTCCGGCGGGGCCTCCGCCGATCACGACGATATCGTAGTTGACGGTCATGCGACATCGCCTCCTTCCAGCTCCTTATCGCGTCCGACGATCAGCTCCGAGCCGGGGCCGGCCTTGGTGACGTCGGAGAACGCGAGGTCGGAGAGCTCGCGGTCGAGGATCTCCATGATCTTGGGGGTGCAGAATCCGGCCTGGCAGCGGCCCATGCACGCCTCGGTGCGGCGCTTGATGCCGTCGAGCGAGCGCGCTCCCAGCGGATGGTGGATGGCGGAGACGATCTGCGCCTCGGTGACCTTGCGGCAGCGGCAGATGACGCGGCCGTATGCGGGGTCCTTCTCGATGAGCGCGGCCCACTGCTCGTCGGTCGCCCACTCGACGTTGGGAATCCCCTCGCGGGTCGCGATGAAGTCGTCGCGCATCTCGGGGTGCAGGATGCCGTCGACGATCTCGGCGACCATCTCGCCGATCGCGGGAGCGGACGTGAGGCCGGGAGACTCGATGGCGGCGCAATCGATGAACCCGGGAGCGCCCTCGACCTCTCCGATGGCGAAATCATGCTCGGCGCGATGGGCGCGCAGGCCGGAGAACGAGGTGATCGTCTCGCGGAACGGAATGTTCTTCACGCTGAGCGGGGCTTTGGCGAGCAGCTCCTGGAGGCCTGCCGCCGTGGTGTCGGTGCCCTCCTTCTCATCGATATCCTCGGCCGTCGGGCCGACGAGGAGGTTGCCCGCGGTGGTGGGGGTCACGAGCACGCCCTTGCCGAGCTTGGTGGGGAGCTGGAAGACCGTGTGGCCGACATGCCTGCCCGCCGTGGTGTCGAGCACGAAATACTGCCCGCGGCGAGGCGTGATCTCCATCTTGTCGTCGGACACCATGTTGTGGATGCTGTCGGCGTAGACGCCTGCGGCGTTGATGACGCAGCGGGCACGGTACTCCTCGCCGGGCGTGGAGACGAGCCAGCAGTCCCCGTCGCGGACGACGCCTGTGACCTCGGTGTTGAAGTCGAATTCCGCTCCGTTTGCGAGCGCGTTCTCGGCCAACGCCCAGTTGAGCTGGAACGGGTTGACGATGGAGGCGGTAGGCGCCCAGAGCGCGGCCACGACCTCGTCGGCAAGGTTGGGCTCGAGCTCGCGCAGCTCCTCGCCGCGGACGATGCGCAGATCCTTGACGCCGTTTGCGACACCGCGGTCGAGAAGGGCCTGGAGGCCGGGGATGTCCTCCTCCGAGGTGCAGACGACCAGGGATCCGATATTCTTGAGATCAACCCCCAGATCCTCGCAGAGCGGCCCCATGAGCTCGTTTCCGCGAACATTGAGCTTCGCCATGAGCGAACCGGTAGCCGCGTCGAATCCGGCGTGGACGATGGCGGAGTTGGCCTTGGTGGTGCCGCAGCACACATCCTCCTCGCGCTCGAGCACGCAGATGCTCAGCTTGCGCTTCGAGAGCTCGCGTGCGCATGCGGCGCCCGCGACGCCTGCTCCGATAATAAGAACATCGATGGTTTCCACATCAGCCCCCTATGGTCACTGAACCTTATCGACAAGCATAAGCCATTCGTTCTCGAGGTCGTCAATCAATGCTCTGGCGGCCGCGATCTCGTCCTGTTTGGCAAGCAACGCCGCGTAATCCGTGGGATCGATGGCGGCAAGCTCCGCCTCGAGCCGCTCCGGTTCGTTGCGGACCTTCTCGAGCTTGCGCTCGATCGCATCGAAGCGCTTCTTGTTCTCACGGCGCTCGGCGTTTGAGCTCTTCTGCTGCGGTACCGCCGCCTGCTGGGCGGGCTTCTGCTTGGAGGAGCCCTGTGCGGACGAGGACTCCTCGAGCAGCTTGAAGTATTCGTCGACGCCTCCCGGCACATGCCTGAGGGTGCCGTCGATGAGGGCGAACTGGTTGTCCGCCACGCGTTCTGCAAGATAGCGGTCGTGCGTCACGAGAAGCAGCGTGCCGGGCCACGTGTCGAGCAGCGATTCGAGCTCCGCAAGCATATCGGTGTCGAGATCGTTGCCCGGCTCGTCGAGCACGAGCACGTTGGGCTCGTCGATGAGCACGCAGAGCAAGGCGAGGCGCCTGCGCTGACCGCCCGAGAGCTCGGCGATGCGCGTGGTCATGTCGCCCGCGTCGAAGCCGAGGCGCTCGAGGAGCTTGGAGGGCGAGGTGGGCTTCCCCTCGACGATGAGGTACTGCTTATACCGTGCGAGCAGGTCGAGGACGCGCCAATCGCCCTTCTCGGCGAGGTTGTCGAGCTGCTGCGAGAGCCATCCGAACTTGACCGATTTGCCGATCTTGACGGTGCCGGATGTGGGCTGCAGAAGACCGGTCATGATGCGGAGCAACGAGGTCTTCCCGACACCGTTGGTGCCGAGGATGCTCACACGGTCGCCTGGACCGATGATCCAGTCGATCGAATTCAGGATCTTCCGGCCGTCGAAGGAGAGGGAGACCCCCTTGAGCTCGATGACCTGCTTTCCGAGGCGCGAGACGGCAAGGCGCTTGAGCTCGACGCTGTTGCGGACCGGCGGATCCTGGGCGAGGAGCTCCATCGCGGCGTCGATGCGGAACTTGGGCTTGGAGGTTCGCGCCTGCGCGCCGTGCGCGAGCCAGTTGAGCTCCTTGCGCAGCGTGTTCTGGCGGCGCTCCTCCATGACTGCGGCCATGCGGTCGCGCTCGACGCGCTGCTGGATGTAGGCGGAATACCCGCCCTCGAACGGGTCGATGCGACGTCCGTGGACCTCCCACATGCTCTGGCAGACCTCGTCGAGGAACCAGCGGTCGTGCGTGACGACGAGCAGGGCGCCCTCGCCCTCCTGCCAGCGCGATTTCAAGTGGCGTGCGAGCCATGCGATGGCATGCATGTCAAGATGGTTCGTCGGCTCGTCGAGCAGGAGCACGTCCCACGTATCTATGAGCACGCGTGCTAGGTCGCAGCGCCTGCGCTCTCCACCCGAGAGGGTTCCGACAAGGCTGTCGAGCGGGACATCGCCCAGAAGCTCGGAGAGGATGGAGCGGATGCGCGCGTCGGATGCCCATTCGTAATCTTCGCGGCGGCCGAGGACGGCCTCCTTCACCGTTGCGTCGTCGGAGAGCTTATCCGACTGGCCGATGAAGCCCACCGAGATGTTGTTGCGCCACGTTACGGTTCCCGTATCGGGCTCTACCGCTTTCGCGATGATGGAGAGAAGCGTCGATTTGCCGTCGCCGTTCGTGCCGACGATGCCGATGCGGTCGCCTTCCTGGATGCCGATGGTCGCGGAATCGAGGACCTTCTTGCCCGGCCACTCATGTCCGACCTTGTCGAGTCCGATGAGGATCCCCATCACATCACCCCTCCCGCATACCTGCGGAGCAGGGAGATCTCGGCAGCATAGCCCGCAAGCTCGTTGGGCGTCTCGAGGATCATGGGGAGATGCCGCAGCCTCGGATTGGAGACGACCGCGGCGAATGCATCGGTTCCGAGCTCGCCCGCACCGATCTTCTCGTGGCGGTCCTTATGCGAGCCGCACACGTTCTTGGAGTCGTTGAGGTGCAGGGCGCATAGCCGCTCGAGGCCGATGATGCGGTCGAACTCGTCGAGGACGCCATCGAGGTCGGCGCGGATATCGTATCCCCCATCCCAAACGTGGCAGGTGTCGAGGCAAACGCCCAGATGGGAATCGTCGTGCACCCCTTCGAGGATGCGTGAGAGCTCCTCGAACGTCGAGCCGACCTCCGATCCCTTGCCCGACATGGTCTCGAGCAGCACCGTCGTCGACTGGCTGGGATCGAGGATCTCATCGAGCCCCTCGACGATGAGGCGTATGCCCTCGTCGACCCCCTGGCCGACATGGGAACCGGGATGGAAGTTGTAGAGATTGCCGGGAAGGAACTCCATCCTGGCAAGATCGTCTTTCATCGACCTGCGGGCGAACTCGACGACATCGGGTTTGGCGGAACAGAGGTTCAAGGTGTACGGAGCATGGGCGACGAGCTTGCCGAAGCCGTTCGACGCCATGATCTCCCTCAGACCGGCTGCGTCGGCGGGGTCGATGGGCTTGGCATTGCCGCCGCGCGGGTTGCGCGTGAAGAAGGCGAACGTCGTCGCCCCTATCGAGAGGGCGGTCTCCCCCATCGCGATGAAACCGCCCGAGGTCGAGAGATGGCATCCGATGGCAAGGTCTGCGCACATCAGGCAAGCTCCGGCAGCATCTTGGCGATACGGTCGAGGATGGCATCGGCAACCTGCGGTTTCGGCATCGTGGGAAGTTCCTCGGCACCCGACGCCGTGACGAGGACGACATGGTTTGTATCGGACCCGAAGGTAGACTCGCTCTTCGAGACATCGTTCGCGACGATCATATCGGCGCCCTTCCGGGCAAGCTTGGCCGTCGCGTATGCGACGACATCGTCCGTCTCGGCGGCGAACCCGCATACGATGCGCCCGTCTTTGACCCGGCAGAGCTCCGCCAGGATGTCCTTCGTCTCGACGAGCTCGATGGCATCGATGCGCTCGACGGATTTCTTGAGCTTATGGTCGGCCTTCCGCACGGGCGTGTAATCGGCGACGGCTGCAGCGCAGATGGCCGCATCGCAGCGCTCGAACGCAGCCATGCAGGCATCATGCATATCCTCGGCGCTCACGACGTCGATGCGCTCGACGCCATCGGGCGTGGGAAGCGAGACGGGCCCTGCGACGAGCACGACCTCCGCTCCGCGGTCGGCGGCAGCCTCGGCGATGGCGAAGCCCATCTTTCCCGAGGAGGCGTTCGCGATATAGCGCACGGAGTCGATCGCCTCATGCGTGGGACCGGCGTTCACGAGGATGCGCCTGCCGGCGAGGTCGCGCTTGGCTCCGAGACGCTCGACGACCGCTGCGACGATCTCGGAGACATCGGCGAGCTTGCCCTCGCCCACATCTCCGCACGCGAGCATCCCGCTCGCAGGCATGACGAACCCGTAGCCGCGGCTCTGAAGCGTGCGCACATTGGCCTGCGTCGCCTCGTTCTTCCACATATGCACGTTCATGGCCGGCGCGAACAGCACGGGCGTATGGAACGCGAGGATGGTCGTCGAGACGCAATCGTCGGCGATGCCGGCAGCGACCTTGGCCATGATGTCGGCGGTGGCGGGGACGCAGATGCAGAGGTCGGCCCATGACGCCATCATGATGTGGGGATTGGGGGACTCCGCGAAGCCGAAGAGGTCGGTCAGGACGGCATGATGCGAGAGCGCCTCGAAGGTGATGGGGCCGACGAACGAGCAGGCATCCTCGGTCATGCAGACGCGGACATCGCATCCCGCATCCTGGAGCCTGCGGACGACATCGCATGCCTTATAGGCCGCGATGCCGCCGCTCACTGCGACGAGCACGCGCTTCTTCATGCTAGAGCTCCTCTACGACGAGCATGCGATGGCAATAGGGGCACGTGGTGATCTCGGGTCCGCGGACGAGGACGCGGTAGGCGTCTTCCTGCAGCTTGACGCGGCAGGTGCTGGGAACGTTGCCCTTCATGCGCTCGACTGCGAGGCCGGAGAAGCGCTTGCTCGCGGCCGAGTAGTCGGCGAGAACGCCTTCGGTGATGTCCTCCAGGGTATCGGCGCGCTCCTCCTGGAGCGATTTGATCTCCGCGCGGATCTGCGTCGTATCGGCGGCGAAGGAATCCCTGAGCGACCCCTCCTCCTCGTCGAGCTTCGCCCCGATGGCGTTGAGCTTAGCCTCGGCGCCGCGCGCCTGATCGAGCTTGTCGAGCAGCGGTCCGAGCTTGAACTCGACCTTCTCGAGCTGCTTGGCGATGTTCGAGAGCCTGGTATCGAGGGCCTGGACCTCCTTGTACGACTTTCCCGACTCCTCGATGGATGCCTTGGCATCTGCGCGGTCCTGCTCGTAGCGGGCATGCTGCTGTTGGAGATCGTCGATATCGATCTCGATGTCCTTGCGCATGCCCACGATGCGCTTCAGCTCCGAAGCGAGCTTCTTCTTGGCCTGCGCGACCGTTACGAGCTTGCTCGCCTGGGGCATGGCCTTGAGCTGTGCCTCGGCGCGCATGAGCGAAAGGTCGATCTCCTGAAGTCTGAGCAGGGCGGCGGCTTCCTCGTTCATAATCTCCACCTAACGTTTAAGGCTGCTGACACATGAGATGAGCGCTTCTGCGAAGGCATCGAGCTCATCGTCGGTTACGCGTTCGTCGAATGAGATGCGCAGGGCTCCCAGGGAGTCCTCGCGCGGAAGGTCCATCGCGGAGAGCACGTGACTCGGGTCGAGGGATGCGGCCGCGCATGCGGAGCCCGATGAGATGGCGTATCCCTCGGCATCGAGTTTGAGGAGGACCGAGCCCGCCTCGATCCCACGGGCGAAAACATGGACGGTTCCCGGAAGCCTGCCGTCGCCGTAGGGCACATCGACCGTCGGGAAGAGCCCCGCGCCGGACGCTGCCAGCTTCTCGGTAAGACGGGCGGAACGCGCCCTGATGGCATCGCGGTGCAGCTCGTGGGCATGCGAGCATGCCTTGGCCGCGGCCGCGAAGGCAAGCGCCCCCGAGACGTTCTGGGTACCGGGCCTCAGACCGCGCTCCTGACCGCCTCCATGGGCCACAGGAGAGAGCCTCACGCCGGTGCGCAGATAGAGCGCGCCGATGCCGACGGGTCCTCCCACCTTGTGCGCGGTGATGCTCATGGCATCGACGGCGGCGGCATCGACGGGAACGCGCCCGAAGGCCTGGACGGCATCGGTATGGAAGAGGGCCCCAACGCCGTGCGCAGCCTCGGCGAGTTCGAAGATGGGCTGGACGATGCCGGTCTCGTTGTTCGCGGTCATGATGGAGACGAGCGCGCAGGACCCGTCGAGGATATCGGAGAGCGCCTCGGGCTCTATGACGCCGAGCCTGTCGGGCTTGACGATGCGGACATCGAAACCGCGATGCCTGAGCTCCGGCGCGCATTCGAGGACGGCCTCATGCTCGATCGCGGATACCACGACGGTCTTGCGACGGGTATCGCGCTCGCGAACCGCCTCTGCGAGCCCGAAGAGCGCGAGATTGTCGCTCTCGGTACCGCCCGAGGTGAAGAGGATCTCGGATGGACGGACGCGGGGTCCGAGAAGGCGCGCGATGTCCTTGCGTGCGGATTCGAGCGCAAGGGCGGCCTCCCGACCCGGCGTATGCAGCGAATTGGGGTTGGCCCCGCTGTAGGGAGCCGCCGCGTAGGCCGCAAGGGCATCGAGTGCCTCGGGGCGAAGCGGAGAGGAGGCTGCGTGGTCGAGATAGACGGACAAGGTTACGCCTCCTCGGCGAGCTGCTTGAGCTCGGCGATCCGAGCGGCCCTGTCGGCGGCGCCGAACACGGAGCTTCCGGCATCGAACGTGTCGGCGCCGGCCTTGGCTGCACGTGCCACGGTATCCTTGCCGATTCCACCGTCCACCGCGATGAGCGGATCGACGCCGAGCCCGTCGCACATCTCGCGGACGCGGGCGATCTTGGGAAGCATCGCCTCGATGAAGCTCTGCCCGCCGAAACCCGGGTAGACCGTCATCACGAGCACGAGCTCGAGATCGGAGAGATAGGGCTCGACCGCCTCCGCAGGCGTATCGGGGCTGATCGCGATGCCGGCGCCCTTGCCCGCCGCGTGGATGCGCTCGATCATCTCGGCGGCATCGCGTGCCGCCTCGATGTGGAACGTGACGTAATCCGCGCCGGCCTTGAGGTAATCGTCGATGACGTCATCGGGGTTGGAAACCATGAGATGCGCGTCGATGGGAAGATCGGTGCACGCCCTGACCTGCTTCATGATGGCAGGGCCGAACGTGAGGTTGGGAACGAAATGGCCGTCCATCACGTCGAAATGGAGGAAATCCGCCGTGGCGATGCTCTCGATATCCCTGCCCAGATTGAGAAAATCCGCGGAGAGGATCGAAGGCGAGATCTTTGCCCGACATGTCATGAGACGGCCTCGTTTCTCTTCTGATATCCGTAGAACTCCTCGTTGGGGACGCGTCCGAGGAGGGATTCGATGGCCTCGTCGATGGACAGGCCGTCGTAGAGGACGGCATAGACCACGCGGGAGATGGGGGCCTCGATGCCGTACGCATCGGCGAGCTCGCAGATGCTGACGCATGCCCGCGCTCCCTCGACCACCATGTGCGTGCGTTCCTGGTATTCGTCGAGCGACTCCCCGGCGACGAGCGCCTCACCGAAGGTGCGGTTGCGCGAATGGCGGGACGTGCAGGTGACGACGAGGTCGCCCATGCCGGCAAGCCCCATCGCCGTGAGCGGGTTGCCTCCGAGAACCGATACCATGCGGCCGATCTCGGCAAGACCGCGCGTCATCAGCGCCGCGAGGGTGTTGTCCCCCGCCCCTTCGCCGGCCGCGATGCCGCAGGCGATGGCGATGACGTTCTTCACGGCGCTGCAGACCTCGACGCCGATGACGTCGTCTGAGGTATACGCCCTGAATACCGAGGATGCGAGCATGTTCTGGAAGAACGCCGCGATATCCTGATCGTCGGATGCGATGACGGATGCCGAGACGGCTCCGATGGCGATCTCCTCGGCATGGTTGGGTCCTGCGAGCACGGCGATCCGCTGCGGGTTGCCGATCTCCTCGGCCACGACCTGGTGCATCAGCAGGTGCGAGGGCGTCTCGATGCCCTTGGTGAGCACGAGCACGGGGGTATCGGGATCGACGAAGGGCGCCAGCAGGTGGACCGTGGGCCTCAGGTATGCGGAGGGCGAGGCGAGGATGATCGCATCGGCGCCGCGCACGGCCTCTTCCATCGAGGTGGTGGCGATGACGTTATCGGCAAGCGTCACGTCCTTGAGGTAGACGGGATTGCGATGCTCTTCGCAGATGGTGCGGGCGATCTCGTCCTCGCGCGCCCAGAGGCAGACGGTCTCGGTATGCGGCGAGACGAGCGCCGTGATGCCGGTTCCCCAAGAACCGGACCCTATGATGGCGACGCGATCCATGCTCAGCTCTTCTTCTCCGAATTGAATGAGAATTTCTTCTCCTCATGGTTGAGCAGCTTCTTGATGTTGGAGCGATGGGCCCACACGACGATGCCCGACACGATGCAGAGCGGGATGAGCGATACGGGGGCGATTCCGAACACCAGCGCCCAGATGGGCAGGGATACGGCTGCGGAGCACGAGGCGAGCGACACGTAGCGCGTGGGGGCGACCACGGCGATGAACACGGCGAGAAGCCCGAAGGCAAGCTGCCATTTGAGTCCGAGCGCAGCTCCGAAGCCGACGGCGATGCCCTTGCCGCCCTTGAACCTGAGGTAGCAGGAGAACACGTGCCCGCAGATGCAGGCCACATAGACGAGCACGACGGCGAACCCGAGGGGCTGGTCGAACCCGAGCGCCTTGACCTCCATCTCGGCAAGCGCGGGGATGAGGAAGCGGGCGATCGTCATCGATACGTATCCCTTGCCGGCGTCGAGCAGGAGCGTGAGGGCGGATGCGCCCTTTCCCGCTGCGCGCGCGACGTTCGTCGTCCCGATGTTGCCGGAGCCGACGGCGCGGACATCGATGCCCATGGCCTTGGTGATGAGCAGGCCGAACGGGATGCCGCACAGAAGATACGCGATGAGGCAGCAGAGCAGGGTGGGAAGTATGAGCCTATCCATGATGATTATTCGCTCTTCTTCCTGAAACGGAGGCGGATGGGAGTGCCGACGAGGTCGAAGCGCTCGCGGATGCGGTTCTCGAGATAGCGCTCGAAGTTGTCGTCGACAAGATCGGGGAAATTGCAGAAGAAGGTGAGGACGGGCGGCTCGGTGCCCGTCTGGGTTGCATACATGAGCTTGAGCCTGCGGCCCTTGTCGCTCACGGTGTGCCCGCTCTCGCGGAGTCCGGCGAGGAAGTCGTTGAGCTCGGACGTCTTGATGACGCGGCTATGCGCGGCGGCCGCTGCGAGGCACGCATCGAAGACCTTGCCCACGGCGCGGCCGGTGAGCGCGGAGATGTTGAGGGTTGGGGCCCACGGCGCGAAGGCCATGCGCTGGGCGAGGCTCATCTTGAGCTCCTCCTGCTTCTGGGCGTCGTCGATGAGGTCCCACTTGTTGAGCAGCAGCACGAGCGCGCATCCGCGGTCGACCGCCATGTTGGCGAGCTTCTGGTCCTGCTCGGTGACGCCGATCGAGGAATCGATCACGAGCAGGCAGACATCGGCCTTGTCCATGGCCATGAGGCCGCGCACATAGCTGTAGTACTCGACATCCTCGTGAACCTGGTTCGTCTTGCGGATTCCCGCGGTGTCGACGAGCTTGATGATCGTCCCGTTGTGGTCGACGAACGAGTCGATGGCATCGCGCGTGGTTCCCGCGATATCCGAGACGATCGAGCGGTTGGCGCCGAGCAGGCGGTTCGTGAGCGACGACTTGCCGACGTTGGGCCTGCCGATGATCGCGACGGAGAGGTCCTCGACCAGGTCGTCGTCGACGGCGTCTTCGGGAAGAACCGCGACGATATCGTCGAGAAGGTCTCCCGTTCCGTGTCCATGGAGCGCCGAGAGCGGGCGCGGCTCGCCGATGCCGAGCGAGTAGAACTCCCAGAGCTTCTCGTCCTCGCTGGAGGGGTCGTCGCATTTGTTGACCATGAGGAAGACGGGCTTGTCACCCTTGCGCAGGATGCGCGCGACCTCCTCGTCCTCATCGGTAACGCCCACGGAGCCGTCGACCACGAAGATGATGGCGTCGGCCTCGTCGCAGGCTGCGATCGCCTGCTCGCGGATGTGGGGCGCGAAGATGTCGGTTGATTTGACGGACTCGATGCCGCCGGTATCGACCAGCACGAAGGAGCGTCCGTTCCAGTCGGTCGTGTGGTACGAGCGGTCGCGCGTGACGCCGCGCGATTCGTGGACGATTGCCTCCCGCGCCTCGGCTAAACGATTGACCAGCGTGGACTTTCCCACGTTAGGACGCCCGACTATTGCAACGATTGGTTTGGGCATGGCTCTCCTCAGTACTATGCGGTTAACGCATCAATGATAGCAGAAGCCTCCTCGCAAAAGCGCCCGTGCGCCTGTCTGCTCGTAACCATCGCAAACGCACGATGCAGTACCGCATGCCACCCAACGGAAATCTTCCTCGAAAAGTACGAAGCCGCTTAACATCATCCGCGATAATGAACATGTAATCGGACGCGGGCCTGTTAGGAGCTATGCATGATCCATTTCTTCCCCGATGGCGATGGCGGGTTCTTCGGCTATGACGATCCGCTCCTCGATTTCCAGGGCGGAGCGATCCTCACCCTCATCGCGGCGGTGTCCATCACGGCCATCGTGGTTCCCTTCGGCACGAACCCAGAGCTCTTCGCGGACAGCCTCGCATGCGCGCTCATGGGTTTCCTCCTTGTAGCGCTCTCAGGCGGCAAGGGCGGCCTTCCCTTCCTGCGGCCGCTCGCGCTGCCGCTCTTCGTGTATTTCCTGGCAGCGAGCTCGTTTGCGCTTATAGCCATCTCCGGCGAGTTCGGCCTGCTCATGTGGCCTATCCTCGGCTTCTATCTCATCTTCGCGGGTCTGGGACTCTACGGGCTGCTTCTGGGCGGCGATGAGTTCGAGGGCGTGCTTGTCCTCTTCACGCTCGGCTTTGGCGCGCCCATCTGGTTCACCTGCCTCTCGGCGGGCATGGAAGACTACGAGAACTGGCTCTATGGCACCTTCTCGTTCTATCTCCTGCGCGTGGCGACGCTCATCGGCGTAGTGTGGGCGCTCGTCGTGCTCGTCATGTGGGTCATTGCCATCTTCAAGGGCCAGGTCAAGGCGCGCCCCATCGGCATCAGAGCGGCGCTTATCGCCCTCGGCGTTGTGCCCGTATTCGCAAGCGGCCTGATTGCACGCATGGTACCCAGCGGGTACGCGTCCGTCATCGGGCTCCTTGTCATCCTTGCACTCTTCGCAGCGACGGGATGGGCGACGCGCTATATCGCCTCGCAGCCCGACGATGAGCCCGACATCGTTTCGGTCATCACAGCGCTGGTCTTCGCAGGCGCAATCGGATTCCTCACCTATGCGCAGTTCAAGCCCCAGGCGGAATTCCTCGCATTCCTGCAGCCCTTCGCCAACATGCCGTTTTTGGTGGACGAGATGTTCGCGGCAAGCAGGGTGGCCGCGGACGCTGTGGGAGCCATCTGCACCGGTGCGATCTGGCTCTTCACGC
>CAMOLV010000002.1 GCA_946619045.1 uncultured Coriobacteriales bacterium
GAGCAGGGGACTCTTAATCCCAAGGTCCAGGGTTCGACCCCCTGACGGCCCACCAGAGAACGCACAGGTCAGCGCTTCGGCGCTGACCTTTTTTGTTTACGGATAAGCCGAATCATAACCGTCCGTTACCGTTCGCGTTTTACGCCCCCTGCCGTTTATGCGCGGCAGGGGGCGTTTTATGCATTTTGCAGGTACTGGACCTAGAAAATGCAATTTAGAGCGTCTCGGCGCTGCGACCGGTGCCATTAAAACCGCCGTCCGCGCCGCCGCCCTCGACGATCTGCAGGGCGCGCCCGACCTGTCTGGCGGCCTTCTCGCGCTCCGCGAGACCCGGTTTTATATAGTGGCGGTAATCTGTCCCCAGGTCCGTATGGCCGTGCAGGTCCATGATGCTCAGCGGGTCGACCTCGGTCGCCGCCATGATGGTCTCGGACGTGTGGCGCAGGGCCTTGGGAGGGATATACCGCAGGTCATGGCGTGCGCACATGCGCCGCCAGGCGCGCACGAGGTTGTCGCCGCGCATGTTGACGATGCGCTGCCCGCTCCACTCGCGCACCTGCTCCGTAACCGAAGTGCCGCCCTCGACGGTTATGCTCGGGCGCAGCTCGTCCATGATCTGGTGCAGGCGCTCGCGGCCCGCCAATAAAACCGGGACGGTGCGCACGGAATGGGCGTTCTTGGTCTCCTTCACGCCGTCCTCGTCCGTGTACGCGCGGCAGACCTCGATGTACTCCGATACCGTCGGCTGGCCCGTGGCGAAGTCGTAGGTCGTGGTGACCTTGAGGTCGCACGGGCGCACGGCCAACGCCTCCTCCTTGCGCAGGCCGCTCAGGCCCAAGATGAGGTAGGCGTTCATGACCAGATCCGCGCGGTCGTCGCTGGCGGCGAGCCTGCGCAGCGCCTCGGCGGCCTCGGGGATGCTCCACGGCTCCACGGGCGCCTGCTTTGCCTTGGGCGCGATCACGCGACGGCGGAAGGGCTCCACCGTCACCCAGCCGTCGTCGAAGGCGCGGCGCATGACGGCGCGCAGCGTGGTCTTGGTCTTGGCCGGCGCGCCCGAGCGCTCGATGCAGCCGCGCATCATGTCGTGGGTTATCTCGGAGATGTCGATGCTCCCCAGGACGGGGGAGATGTAGTTGCACATCTGCCCGTCGTACTCGCGCAGGCTCGCCTTTGAGCGCGGCTTGCCGCGGTTGCTGGGGGAGTCGCGGAACACGCCCCAGTAGTACATGTCGAGCGTCACGCCCGCGTGCGCCGCCTGGGACACGCCCAGCTCCTGTGCAAGTTGCGCGATGGCGATATCGGCCTCGGTCTCGGTGCCGTATACGGTGCGCGACACGCGGCGCACATGGCCGTCCGCGCGGAAGCCCGCCTGCACGCGGATCACCCACTTGCCGGGCGCGACCTCGCGCTTGGAGCCGAGTTTTGACCTTGAGTTCTCGTTGGTTGCCATATAATGGTCCTGCCTTTCCCTTTTGCCGGAGGGCATATGCCCCGTGCGGATCCGCCAAGATTGCCGCACGGGGCTTTTTGTTTGCGTTGAGGCCGGCTACGCGACCGCGCGGCGCTTGGGCCTGCCCGAGCGGGGCGTGTCGGTCAGGCGCGCCGCTATGCTCTCCACGGTCACGTAGGTGCGGCGGCCCTTGCGGTAGCCCGTAAGAATCCCCGAGTCGAGCATGTGGGTGATCCTGCCGGGGGAGACGGAGAGCCTGCGCGCGGCTTCGGCCGCCGAGACCGTCTCGCCCTCCACGATGTATCCCTCGTCCGTGGAGAAGGCGACCATCATGGAGAGCCCGCCGTCTGCGGGCTCGATGAACTCGGGCTCAGGCACGGCAAGACCGTCCTTCACGAGCGCGGCCACGTAGGTGCTCGCCGCGTCCACGGACTGCTCGGCGGCCTCGGCAATCGTGTCGCCGCAGGTGAAGCATCCCGGCAGTGAGGGAAACTCCACGTCGTAGCCGCCGTCCTCGTCGGGTGTGAGCACCGCCTGGTAAACGTATGTCTTCATATCTTTCGACCCCCAAGGGGGCGGGGCTAGAGCCACCCCGCCGTCTTAGCTATTTTTCGGTACGTCCCTATCGGTATCTCCTTCTTGGAGGTGGGCACGCTGATCTGGACCCCGTCCTTTCGCGCGACCACATGGCTACCCTTGCCGGTGTAGAGCGTCCAACCCTCCTTCTTGAACCGCTTGAGCACCTGCGCGGGCTCCTGCTCCTTGGGCATCTCTCCTCCTTTCGACAATTTAATTATAAACAGTTGATAGTTAGCAATCAAGTAAACTAGCAAGTATTTATAGTTATATACTGCCCCCGCGGCCCGGTTAAGATTGCTGTGTGGGACTTTAGTTAAATTAGTGGTTGGTTCTTCGGCGCCGTCTTCTTGTCATGGACCTTTACGATTTCGTAGCGCTCGTTCATGTACGTGTTGAGGTCCCTGTTGTAGCGCTTCGTGATCTTCATGTCGGCGATGAGCACGTCACCGATTCCGAAACTGTAGTCGGAGAAATGGTCGAAGAAGTCGTTGTCGGATATGTTCGCCGAGATGGGGACTCCGTTCCAGCCGAAGCGCCACATGCTCTTCGTCGATTTCCTCAGCACGACCTTGAGCAGGGATAGGGGCTGCTCGGTCGAGATGACCGTCTTGGTGTCGGCACCCTCATAGAGCGGGGCGGCGGCCATGTACTGGAAGTCATCGCGATCAGCCTTGAAGTGCGCGCCTTCGGGTTTCGGGTCGATGATCTCGAGCGACTCGATCTCTGGGCGGCTCTCCAGTTCCTTGAAAGAGTTGACGATGGACTTCGTGGCGTCGGGGTTCCCCGTGTAGATGTTGTACGTGTTCTGGTTGACCGTCATCTTCTCGGCGTTCGATGCCACGACGGTCACGCGGTTCTTGCCGGACTCGATCGTCGCGGTCTCCTCCTTGCCGTTCTTGCCGAGGAAGGAGAGCAGCTTATACAGCTCCGTTGCAGTCGCTACCACCTGCGGGAGGATGGGTGCGGCGGCGGAGGCGAAGTCGATCATTCCCTTGATGGAGTCGGTGACGAGTTTGAGGTCTACCTCCAGGCATCCGGGTCTCGTCTCGCCGATTCGGATGTCGAGCGCCTGGGACGCGTCGATATCCCCGCACGCCGCCTGCATGGCGCTCGCGTAGCCGAGGACGGTCCTCGTGAACGTATTGATGTCGACGCTGTCTATGTTTCCGCCGAATTTGACGATAACGTTTGTCTCGTCCATCTTTAGTCTCCACATCCGAATCACCTCGGTGGATGATTCTATCCTCTCGTCGGGATGCTCATAAACGAAGAAAGGCGGCCGTCCTCGGGGACAGCCGCCTTTCCTTTGGACGCGGGCCCCGTGGGGTCCCCGCGTCAATACCGCTGTCCAAATTACCGTTTGCCGTCGGCGCGGTCAAGCAGCCGGCCATTTCCGTGACGTTACGAAAATGGGGGAACAGCTGGCGCCTAGGCCCCGAACAGTTTCGCGAGCGCGCCGATGGCGCCAGCTACCGCGGGGACGAGCCCTGCGGCCTTGGACGCTATATCCAGCGCCTCGGCTGCACGCTTGGCGAAACCCTTTTCATCCGCCGCATCCGCCTCGTTGCGCATCCTGCTGATGGCAAGCTCGAGCAGGTCCTTCTCGGTATCGGTGAGGCCGTCTGCCGAGCGCACGGCATCGACCGTCTGCCTGATCTCGGCGCTTATGTTCGCCTCGGCTCGCGCCGTGGCGGTCGCATTGGTGGCGATCGTGGCGGCGGGCGCCGGCTCGGGCCCGCAGATGTTGGTCATGTTGGCTACGAGCCATCCGCGCGCCCTGCGTACACCGTCGAGCGTCCGGCTCTGCAGGATGCCCTGTCCGCCGAAGCGGAGATAGAAGCTGAACCCCTCCATCTCGGTCATGAAGTTGTCGATGTGCTGCTGCGTGTCCTCGCCGTAGACCCCGGCAAGGATTGAGTCGCATTCGCCGATCAGCGCGTTCATATGCCTCCTCGAATCTCCCGGCATCAGTTCACCCTCCAATCATATATTCCGCTCCGTGTCTACGCGGACCTTACTTGATCCTCTTCCAGCCCTTCGCCTTCAGGCGCTGCAGCCTGCGCTTGGGACAGCTCGGCCTGGTCGCGTGCCGTCTCCAGGATCTTCGAGCGCCTCTTCTCGGTGCTCTGCCGGTAGCAGGCGATCAGCTCGCCCTCCGCGCCAGCCGGCGCCGTCGGCTTGTCCTCGGGATGCTCCTCGTACCAGCCGAGGAGGTCGTTGGGGTCGGTGTTAAGAGCTTTGGCGCACTTCCAGAGCTGCTCGACGTTGGGGAGGCTCTCGCTTCTCTCCCAAGAGCCGACCGTTCTCAGGCTTGTTCCTGTTGCGTCGGCAAGCTCCGTTTGGGACATGTGAAGGTTCTTTCTCACTTCCCTAATTCTTAGATTCATATACGCCTCCTAAATAGGACGGTTGTTGCCGAGAATCCTATAGCTTTTCTTAAGAATGAGCAAGATTCTGCAAAGTTTTCTCTTGCCAATAGGCAGACATCCGCCTATAGTTTCAAGCAACAGGAAGAAACCCGCACATTTTGAAGGAGGACGAAATGGAGTTTTCGAAGGACGAGTTTGGTGCGAACCTGCGCGCCGCCCGCGCTCGAGCCGATATGTCTCAGGAGCAGTTGGCTAACAAGGCGGGGCTCTCGGCATCTTCAATCATCGGATACGAGAACGGCTCGATGGTCCCGGGCGTCGACAAGGCGTATGCCATCGCCCAGGCGCTGGGCTGCACGCCCAACGACCTGATGGGCTGGAACACGGACGAGGCCGCCTAGGCCGGAAGGGGGAAGAGGTGGAAGGCAAGAAGGTGGGCGAGCTCACGCTCGGCGTGAAGCTGAAGGGCGTGGACGAGCTGCAGGAGAGGCTCGACAAGGCCGCCGGCCACATCGACGCCGCCCGCGAGATCCTGGATTCGCTCGCGGACGGCGTGGAGATCGGGGCCGACCTTATCGCGTCCGATACGACGTCCCGCAGCGGGGACAGCTCGTCTGGGGACCGCGAATGAGGCGGGCGCTGCTGGCCTCGGCCGTCGTGATGGACGCCGCCGGCTGGATGTGCGCCGCGCAGGGGGCCTACGGCCTGGCGCGGGTGTGCTTCTCGGCCGCGCTGCCGTTCATCGCGGCGTGGGTGCTCGCCTCGCTCCGTGGCTGAGGCCGGGCCCGCCCCCGTCGCGCCACGGGTTCCGCACCGCCCCATTCCGCGGGGCCCGC
Source organism: uncultured Coriobacteriales bacterium (assembly GCA_946619045.1). Taxonomy (GTDB): domain Bacteria; phylum Actinomycetota; class Coriobacteriia; order Coriobacteriales; family Atopobiaceae; genus RUG721. The sequence goes on from CAMOLV010000002.1 coordinate 5,238, forward strand.
GGCGCGACGGGGCCGGACCCCCTACTTCCGGCCCGCAAGGTGTCCGCCGCCGACTTGGCGGGGCGGCGGCACCGCTCCCTTTGGCGGGGGAGCGCCCTCCGGCTGCATCTATCGGTGCGGCCCTCCGGCAAGGGATTGGCCCATACGAATGAAAGGAGAAGGCCATGTGGATGTCGATAGCAAAGGGCGCGCGTTACGCCTGCTGCGACAACGTCACGTTCCGCGCGATGGTCATGCAGGGGATCATCCCGCGCTACCCGTCGCTCAACCCGAACAGCTCGCGCGAGGTGGTGAGCAGCGAGGACATCGACGCCGCCATCAGGGCGCGCGGCGCGGTGCCGGCGCTGCCCTCGCCCGACTGCGTTCCGCCGCGCCGTCCGAGGCGGGTGGCGTGATGGTCGACCTTATCTGGGATGCCGGCTGCAGGCTCGGCGCGTGGTGGGACTCGCTGCCCGAGAGCGTGCGCAGCGTGGCGTGCGCCGTCGTGATGCTCGCGCTCATCGCCGTCGCCGGCGCCATCGAGGGGACCGCTCCGAGCGGGATGTACTACTAGTCACCATTTACCTTGACAGCTGCATAGCGATCGGGGCGGCGGCCCGGGGAAGGGAGCCGCCCTATGGGAAGAAGGCCGCCCACCTGGGCGATCATACTTTTCATCATCTCCTACAGCGTGTTCTTCGCCATCGGCTTTGCTATAGCCCAAGCCACGAGCGGATGATGGCGATCAGGCCGTGGCCGTAGGTCCCGCCGAAAAAGCCCGCGACGGCTCCCGAGACCACGCTGAAGAGCGCCACGAGGTAGTCGTGCCTGCGCCCGCCACGGACGTTCTCGCGCTCGATGCGCGCCGCCTCGTCGCGGTCGCGGAACCAGCAGCGCCCCTCCGATGTCAGCTCGCCGAATTCCGCCCGCGCGCCGGGCACCGGCTGCGGCGCGATCAGGCCCTTTTCCGCAAGCGCCTCGTAGACGGCGCGCTCCCTGCCGTATTCCGGCGAGTATCTGAGCCTCTCGTTACCGTGCCCGTCGGTGGCTGCCACCTCGGACAGCTCGCCGTAGAGCCTGCGGGCTATGTGCTCGTCCACAGACCCGCCGTTCTCCTCAATCTCGAGGAGCCTCCTGAGATAGGACTGCTCCTCGCTCGTCAATTCGACCATCCGGACCTCCGCCCCGATCGCTATGGCAGTTCATGCGAGGCCACGGGCCTCGAGACAGGAGGATACATGCAATTCGAGAAGAAGTCTGTGCGCCTGGGCGACATCCGCCCGAGCGGGCAGAACCCGCGCGAGGACTTCGGCGACATCGGCGCCCTGGCCCGCAGCATCGAGGCGACCGGCGGCGAGCCGCTGAACCCGCCCGTGGTGGTGGCGGACGGCAACGTCTACCGCATCGTGGACGGCGAGCGCCGCTACCGCGCGCTGTCGTCGCTCTACGGGGAGGACCGCGAGGTGTCCGCGCTGGTGGCCGACACCATGGACGAGGCCAACGAATTGGTCGCCATGCTCGCCACCGACGACAAGCGCCGGCTGACCGAGGCGGAGCGCGCCCGCGGCGTGCAGCAGATGCTCGTGCTGGGCGTCGACGAGCAGCGCATCGAGCGCGCGAGCCGCGCCACCGCCGGGCAGATCCGCGCGGCGCGCAGGCTGCGCGGTCGCATCGGCGCCGGCGTGCAGGTGACGCTGGAGCAGCTCGAGGCCGCGAGCGCCTTCGACGACGAGAGGGACGTAGAGGCGGTCCTCGCCGCCGGCGACGGCTGGGCGGGCAAGGCCGACCAGATCCGCCGCCGCAACGAGCGCGAGGAGGCAAAGGCCGAGGACTACGACGCCTTCGGGGACGCGGGCATCCCGGTGGTGAAGGAAAAGCCCGAGGGTTTCAACTACACGGACTGGGTCAACGTCGGCCTCGCTGCCGAGAAGCTCGATGGGAAGGAGTTCGCCGCCGGCACCGTTGCCGTGTGGAATGGCAGATACTGGTACCTCTACGAGCCGGATGACGGTTCGGGCGCCGAGCCCGAGAAGACCGAGGAGGAGATCCGGGCCGAGCAGGAGGCCGCGCGCGAGAAGGCGGCGCTCGAGGGGCTGTACAGGAGCCTGATCGGCTTCGTGGCGTCCGGCTCCTTTTCCATGTCCAAGGACCTCATGATGGAGGTGCGCGTGGGCCGCGAGGACCCGCCCGCGCTGCTCGTGGCGATGGGCGGCGACAGTAACCCCGAGAACGAGGAACGCTTCGGTGCTGTACGCGACGAGTTCGCCCGCAACCTCAAGGCGTGCAGGCCCAGCGAGTACGAGGTCGGCTGCTGGCTCATGGCGGCGGCCAAGGACATGGCCCAGCTAAACAACCGCTGGGGCGGCGACGCCGCGGAGGCGTGGCTCGACCACTATGACATCTTCTGCTCCGCGGGCTTCGAGCCCGGCGAGGAGGACGTGTGGCTCATGGCGAGGGTGCAGGCGAGCGCCAAGGAGGATGAGAAGGATGAGTAGCGAGGACGAGAACTACGTCACGGTTGACGTCCAAATCAACCCGTGGCGGTACCAGGGCTCGATTGATTGCTGTGAGGCAATGGTGGCCACGGTGGACGCGGACGGCAATGCCGGTCCATCGCTTCACGTCGGCACCTACGATCCGGATTCGCTCCTGGTCCTCGCGGATGCAGCCATCTCGGAGCTGCTCTCGGCCGGCGTCAGGGTCGGCGTTCCCGAGGACGCCATGCGCCTTGAGCTCATCGCCATCGCGGTACGCTGTGGGTTCTCGGTCGAAGAGGAGCAGGACGCGCTGTACTACGACCTGGACGCGCGCGGGGAGATCCGCGACATGGCGGCGGGGCTTGGTGTCGATGCCGACCTCTAGCGGGCGCCGGGCGGTCGTGCAGCGCGGGGCGGACGGGCGCTGGTTCGCCCGCCCCTACATGGGCACCGACCGCGTGACCGGCAGGCGGATCAGGCCGTATAAGTCCTGGGACGGGGACCTGCCCCGCGAACAGGCCCAGGCCGAGTGCGACAAATGGGTCGCGACCTATATCCCCTCCTCGGCGCAGGACAGCTCCAAGCGCCTGTCCTCGATGCTCGAGGCCTATATCTCCGACCCCGTCAACAACCTGTCCGACAACTCCGTCGCGGCCTACCGCAGCGCGGTCAGGACGATGGTGGAGCCGACCATCGGGCGCATCCCCTACGACCAGCTGCAGCCGTGGGACGTGTCGGCGGCGTACCGCACGCTGCTCGCGCCCAGGACGGGCAAGGGGCTGTCGCCCAAGACCGTGCGGCTCATGCACTCGCTGCTCAAGGTCGCGTACGGGAAGTGGCGCCATGTCATCGGCTACAACGTCATGCTCGAGGTCCCGGCCCCCAAGGTGAAACCCGGGGAGCCATTCGCCCTGTCCGAGCTCGATGCGGACGGGCTGTCCCGCGCGATGGTGTCCGCCATGTCCTCGCACGACGCCACGGGCGCCAACATCGCCCGGCGCACCGAGGCCATGGCGGTCTTCCTCGCGCTCCACACGGGCATGCGGGTCGGGGAGGTCTGCGGCCTGCAGCGCCGCGACTGGCGCCGCTCGCTGCACGACATCCACGTGGCCGGGCAGGCCGTCGAGAAGCCCAGCCTGCACAGGCAGCCCTTCACCAAGGGCAAGCGCTCGCGGAACGTCTCGATCCCGCCGGCGGTCGAGGCGCAGCTGGAGCGCCACCTGGCCTGGCAGGACACGTGGCTCGTCCGCAAGGGGCCGGCCGCGCCCCTGATCACCTTCGGGCCCGCTGGAGGGCTCGCGAGGCCGTCGACCGTGACGGCCCGGTTCAAGGCGATCGCGCGCGAGCTCGAGCTGCCCGGGGAGACGGTCTTCCACACGCTCCGGCACACGCACGCCACGTGGCTGCTCACGCACGGGTGGGACATGCGCCTGGTGCAGGAGCGCCTGGGGCACGCGAACGTCAAGACGACGCTCGAGATATACGGCTCGGTGCTGCCGGGCCGCGACAGGGAGGCCGCCGCGGCCTTCACCGATTCGATCTACGGGGGTGACATGGATGGATAAGTTCAACTTCAACCGCGACTTCTACGAGGGATGCCGTGCGCTCGGCGACAGGGAGGGCATGGCGCTCGCCTGGGCGATGCTGCGCTACGGCTACGAGGGCGTAGAGCCCAAGCTGAAGCCGGCGACCATGGCGGCCTTCAGCTTCGCAAGGGGGCGCATCGACGCCATGGTGAGCGGTAGCATGGGGGGCCGCGCAAGGGCCGCAAAGTCTTCCGGTCGGGTGCCTAGCCAAGGGGGTAGCCAAGGGGGTAGCCAAGGGGGTAGCCAACAGAAGGAGAAGGAGAAGGAGAAGGAGAAGGAGAAGGAGAAGGAGAAGGAGAAGGAGATAACCCTTGCGGGTTATAGCGCGTCCCGCCAAGCCCCCGACGACTTCGACCCGCCCTCGATGGAGGACGTCGAGGCCTACTTCGCCGCCAACTGCCTGCGCGGCGACCCCCGCCAGTTCTTCGACCACTACGCCGCGCAGGGCTGGACGCTGCCGAGCGGCCTGCTCGTGACCGACGTGTGGGCGCTCGCCCGCAACTGGAGCCGCAAGCAGGTCGGCTTCGACGCGGACCGCAAGGCGCGGGGCGGGCAGACCTCCCAGGAGGTCGAGCGGGCCTCCGTGTGGAAGCCCGTGAAAACGGATGCGGAGCGCATAGTCGAACTCAGGCGCGAGCTGGGTGAGGCGTCATGATCACCCTCCTGGAGATGCTCAGGAACGAGAAGGCCGACCCCGCCGGAGGCCGCCCGCTCGACCTGACACGGATCTACATGGCAAACGTCATGTCGCGCGGGGATGCCGACCGGCTGACCAAGGAGCAGGAGCTCCACGACACGGAGGCGCGCGAGGCGCAGCGCGCCGACCTGTACGAGAGGGTCGCCGCCATCGTGGGCGGCAAAAAGCCGGAGGACGAGGAGCCGGAGCACAGGCGTGCCAAAAGTGGGCCAACGGGCGCGAAGGAGTTGGGGCAGCAGGCGCTGGGGTTTCCGCCGCTAGACGGCACAGGCGGCACGGCCGAGGAGGCCGAGGCCGCAATTAATGCCATATTGTCCGAGGAGAGAAAGCGAGAGACGTTTTGACCGAGATCTCAGCGGTGATGAGGGCCTACCGCGATGCCCTCGACAGGCACCGGATTCCCTGGGCCGACGACACGTACGACACGGAGCGGGTGGGCGGCTACAGGTTTCGCGTGGAGCGCACCGAGACCATCCTGGACGAGCACAGGGTGAGCGTGGCCTGGGGCTACCAGCTTCTTCCGGGGCGCGAGCCCACGGGCGTGACGATCGGCTACCCGGGCTACCTCGAGGTGACCTACGACCCGATCAGCCCCGAGCCGTTCGTGGCATCGCCGGGCGACATCCTGGCCGACATCTTCGGCGTGAGGGGTGAGTCGCGGTGAGCTACAGGTGCGGCCCCTCCGATTGGATCGACCTTGCCGTCGGCAGGCTCGAGGACGCCAAGAGGTCGCTCAGGGAGTGCGACAGGCTGCGACAGGGGTGCGACATCTGCGAGGAGCTGCGCCAGGCGAGGCGATGCCTCAACAAGGCGCTGATCATGGTCGCGGAGGAGAGGGAAATCGAGAAGGAATGGAGCACGAAATGAGAGAGAAGCCAAAGATGCATACCTGCTGTATGTGCGGGAAGCCGACGCCGAACTATCGCGAGTATTCGCCTTTGCTGGCAGATCTTTTTAACAAGTCGGGATACTCGATGTGTGACGAATTCCGAAGGAAGGGTCGTATCCAGACTGAGTGGGAGAACGAGCAGAGTGCCGAAAGGTTTCTGATTTGCCCCTACTGCGAGAGTTTCATCGATGATCCGTGGCAGTACGAAGAGGACGAGGATGAGATCGAGTGCCCCGAGTGCAAGCGCACATTTAAGGTCGAAATTTCCACCGTGCGCACGTATACGACGAGGCGCCGCATCGAGGACATGCCCGATGGCTGGAACGGGGGCGGTTTCTGATGAGCTGTCGTTTCTGCAACATGATGGGCGCGACGGAGATAGACGATCGACCCCGAGGAAAGGGGAATGCTGCGGGGGCGATGGTTCTCATACGGTCTGGCGCTGGCGAATCCAAGATTCATATCGAATTGGACGCAAGTGCGATGGTCACGGTCTCGAGCAGGTCGGTGTGCGGTGTTGAGCGCTTCGAGCGTGTCGAGATTCCGACTTACGTTGATGGTTACGCCCATGGGGTCAAGTACTGCCCGTTCTGCGGAGAGGAGCTGGCCCATGAAGCGAGCGATTAGGTGGGTGCCCGAGCGGTCCGAGTATAGGGACTGGCACGTGCCGGATGGCGCGAGCGTGTGTGCGGACGACTTCTCGACTGCAGTTGAATGCGCTGAGTGCGGGTGCTCGCTCGCATTCGGCGAGAGCTACACCTCGCGGCTGATCCACAACGAGCTCGGGTTCGGCTACGCCGTCTGCCCGAGGTGCTACGAGGCCGAGTTCAGAGAGATGGGAGAGAGCTGTGACCTTTAACGATGTCAAGTTCAAGGCGTGCCCCAAGTGCGGGGCGGAGCCCAAGGTGGAGGACATGCGGGAGCGTTCCCTGACCAAGTCCAACGTGCTAAGCGTCAAGTGCCCCGCCTGTGGTCTGTCAAACAGCGTCGCGTGGGGGAGCATGGACCTGCCGCCGTTCCGCCAGGCCGTCGCCATGCTCGCGGACAGCTGGAACAGCCGGTGATCCGCTCGGCGGCCGACTTGTTCCGCGCAACCGCCTGGCGCACGGTGCCCGATCTGGTGTCGGGTCCTGCGCGCCGGGCGCTCGTGCATGGACGGGCTGACGCGCCGCGGGTGACGGCGGCGCAGATCGGGGAGACGGAGCGGAGGGCGCGTGCGCTGGAACGCGACCGGGCCCGTGCGCTCAAGAGGTCGAGGAAGGCTAAGCGATGAGGTTGTTTGATGGGCTGTGGCGGATAATCATCGAGAACCGCCGAGTGCGCAAGAGTATCGAGGCGCGGCGCGCCCGCAGGTGCAGGAGGTCGATGAGATGACCGTGATGTGGGACGTGCAGGAGAGGAACTGCGCAGTCTGCGGGAGGATCTTCATCCCGCAGGCGCCGAAGGCCAAGTACTGCTCGGAGGACTGCCGGCGCAAGCACGAGCAGGACCGCGCGAAGGAGGCCCGGCGCAAGGGTACCAAGCCGAAGCGCGACAGTGTCGACCGCTATTTGGCAGGCTCGGGCGCGGTGCACGACGAGATTATGGCCATGCGCCGCGAGGTCGCGATGAGATATTGAGTTTCCGCAGGTAGACATAGGTAGATATATAATTAAGGCCGCTGGCGCTGGAGCGCCGGCGGCCTTTGGCAAAGACGCCTCCCGGCATCCTCTATATGGCGTAGAGCATGGTACCACGCGGGAGGTCACATGGACGCAAGGGAATATCTGGAGACTGTACGGGCCGCCCAGCGCGGCATCGACCGCCGCCTGGCGGTCATCGAGTCGATGCAGGCGCGCGAGCAGGTGCGCGCCCAGCGCTACGACGCCGTGGGCAAGGGCGCGCACGGGACGGACTTTATGCGCTCGACGGATGACAGGATCGACTATGAGCGCCGCAGCAGCGCCGAGCTGTCGGAGCTGCGTCGCGAGGTTGAGCGCGGCCGCGAGCTCTGCGCGGGCGTGCGCTCGGCCAACCCGGGCAAGCGCTGGGGCGACGTGCTGGAGCTGCGATACTGCGAGGACAGGACGCTGCAGGAGATCGCGGGGACGCTCGGGGTGTCGGTGAGGTCGGTTAACTCCGACCTGTGCGCCGCCCTGGACTGGACGGACATGGTCGGGCTGGCGGCAGCCCGATCAGGTCTTGGCCGCGCTGCAGTCTGAGCCGCATATATCTCTATCGTTGCCCGTCGGCCCAGCGCCGGCGGGTTTCTCTTTGCCTGCGGACTGCACGCGATTGCACACAATTGCACACCGTTGCACGTGATTGCCTACAGTTGCACGCGATTGCACGCAATTGCACACCGTTGCACGTTGTGGCTGGGATATAACTAGGGTGCCGATTCGCAGCGCCGCCCGCGCGGTGTGCGGGTCGGATGTGCGTGGAAGCACAGATGAGTGGCCGGGGTTCCCTTCAGCAGTTCAGGGACTCCGGCCTTTCTATTAAGCAACAACCTAATGAGGTGGGTCCGTGGTCACACGCGAGGCTATCGTCCGCGCCGCCAACCGGTACGACACCGTCATGGCGTGGGCATTCCGCCGCGCCTTGGGCATCGCCCGGCGTGCTGGCAAGCGCAAGGGTTCCGGCGCGGGCAAGGCTGTCGAGCGCCTGCGCTATGCGGGGCTCGAGGAATGTATGGCCAACCGAGGGCGCTCCCCGGTGGAGCGCTAGCCTTGGCCACCAAGACCCGCTACGCCAACGGCCACGCCCGCCGGCAGGTGCGCGCCTGGCTCAAGGCGCAGGGGCTGCCGTGCCACATCTGCGGCATGGCCATCGACTACGACCTGCCGGCCGGAGACCCGATGAGTTTCGAGGTGGACGAGATAGTGCCCGTGTCCAAGGGCGGCTCGCCCATCGACCGCGCGAACGTCGCGCCGGCCCACCGGATCTGCAACGAGCGGCGCGGCAACAAGAGCCTCGCCGCGCTCAACGGCTCGATATCGCCGCGCCCCCGCGACGTCGGCTGTGCGACCTCGCTGCCGTGGTGACCCGACCCTGGGGGATGGCCCCTCCCCGGGGGGCCAAAGGCGTGCCCCGCGGCATTGCGCCTTTTTTGCGCAGGCCCCGAAACCGAGTCCATACCGGGAGGTGCATGGAATGTCCACGAAGTCCACGAAGCCGAGGGGCAAGCCCTGGACCGCGGACGAGCGGGAGTTCGTCAGAAACGCGTACCCGGCGCTCGGACCTGCTGCTATCGCGAAGAAGCTCAAGAGGTCGCGCTCGGGCGTGTGCGCCCTCATAAAGAGGATGAAGGAGAGCGGCGAGATCGCGACTGGAGAGTCCACGGGGGAGTCCGTGGGCGCGGGCGTCTCGGCGCCCCCCGCGGACGGCCCGGACGGCCGCCAGGACACGCTCGGGAGGCTCCGGTGGGTGCGTCAGATCATCGAGCGACAGCTCTACGAAGCCGAGCCCAGCCAGGCGGCGCGGCTCGCCAAGGAGTACCGCGAGACGCTCGAGCAGATTGAACGAATAGAGGGGGCCGGGGAGGACGGTGGCGACGATGTCATCATCAACGCCGTCTCGGTCCTGCGCGACGTCCTCGGCTAAGCCGAGGCTCCGCCTCGTCCAGCCCTATGAGAGGTCCATCGGCTCCCTCGCGGTCGAGCTCGCCCCGACGATGGGGTACAAGCTCGTGCCGTGGCAGGAGCAGCTCGCCCACGACATCGGCGCCGTGGACGCCAACGGAAAATGGGTCCACCCGCGCGTCGGCATCTCGGTCGAGCGCCAGCAGGGCAAGTCAATCGTCCTCATCGTGTGGGTCGCGGTCATGGCCGCGCTCGCCGGCTACAAGGTGCTCTGGACCGAGCACAACTACTCGACGACCATGGAGATGGTCGACCGCTTCCGCAAGATCTTCGGGCGCCGCCCCGGCGACACGTCGGAGGGCATCCCGCGCTGGCGCAAGCTCCTGGTAGAGGTCTGCTCGCAGACCGGCCAGGAGTGGATGCGCTTCAGCTCCGGCGGCGTCATCCAGTTCTCGACGAGGACCAAGTCCTCGCGCCTGGGCTTCTCGTTCGACATCGTCATATACGACGAGGCCCAGGAGCTCACGGGCATCCACACGCAGGTCATCAACCCGACCACGACGTCCGGCGCCAAGCACAACCTGATGATCGTCTACGCCGGCACGCCGACCCGCGCCGGCAACCCCGCCGAGGTGTTCAAGAACCTCCGGCAGCAGGCGTGGGAGGGCGGCGAGAAGGCGTCCGACCTGCTCTGGCTGGAGTACGGCGTCGAGGAGGTCGGCGACATCTGGGACGAGAGCCGATGGCCGGAGGTCATGCCCTCGCTCGGCTATCACGCCGACATCCGCGCCATCCGCACGGGAATGAAGGACATGGACGAGCTGGGGGCCGCCCAGGAATACCTGGGCTATTGGCTGCCACCTCAGAGCCAGGTGGAGGAGCCTGTCATCGGCGCCGCCGCATGGGGCGAGTGCCTCGTGGGGAGCGGCCCCGAGCTGACCGCCGGCTGCAGGATCTGCGCCGGCGTGAGGTTCAGCGCCGACGGCTCGACCGTCGCCGTGGCGTGCGCCGTGCGGCCGCCCGGATCCGCGACCGTGCACGTGGAGCTGCCCTTCTGCGAGGATCCGGAGCCGAGCACGGATTGGCTGGCCTACTGGATCGCCGCGAGGGCGGGCAGGTACGCCTGCGTCGCCATCGACGGCAAGGCGGGCGCCGGCGCCCTGTGCGACAAGCTCGAGGGCATGGGCATGCCCAAGGACTACATCCTGCGCCCGAGCACCGACCAGGCCGTGACCGCCGCAAGCCTCATCTCGTCCGGCGCGAAGGCGGGCTCGGTCACGCACATCGCGTGCCCGGCGCTCGACCTTTCCGCCGAGACGTCCCCCAAGCGCAAGATCGGCTCGTCGGGCGGCTGGGGCTTCGGCGGGGACAACGCCGCGCCCATCGAGGCCGCGGGGCTGGCGCTGCTCGCGCTCAACATATCGAAGAGAAAACCCGGAATGAAGGCGAGGGTCACTTGATCTCGATACCTTACGCCGTGGCGTCCGCCGACGGCCTGCTCGAGGAGGACCGCGAGACGGTGCGCTGCCTGCTCAACAGCTGGCAGACCCACTACAGGGGCAACCTCCTGCGCTCGGACTACTACGAGGCGCGCAACATGCTCAAGGACCTCGGCATCGCCGTGCCCGACTCGCTGCGCGACCTGGAGGTCGCGTGCGGATGGGGATACAAGTGCGTGGAGGTCATGCGCGACCACATCGCCTTCGACGGGTTTACGTGCCCCGACGACGAGGACTTCGACGGCCTGCTCACCTCCGTGGCCAAGCGCAACAAGATGGCCACGCGCGTCGGCAAGGCCGTCAACTCCGCGCTCAAGTACTGCTTCTCCATGCTCGTGGTGACGGCGGACGAGGACGGGCACGCCCGCATCTCGGCATACCCGCCGACGCTGTGCACGGGCATCTGGGACGACGTCCACGAGTGCCTGTCCTCCGGCATGTTCGTCGTGTCATTCGCCAAGGACCGCGGGCGGCCCACGAACCGCCCGGACTGGGTCAACGTGATGCTGCCGGACCGCATGGTGCGCATCCGCGAGGTTCGCCGCAACGAGTGGGCCGCCGAGTACGTGGAGCACGGCCTGGGAGCCGTGCCCATGTTCGTCATGCCCCACAACCCCGATGACGACCGGCCGTTCGGCGTGTCCAGGATCAACTCCGAGGTGCGCTGGCTCATCGACTGCGCCATGCGCGCCAACGTCAACGAGGAGATCGCCGCCGCGTTCGCCGCCTCGACCCAGAAGTACCTGCTTGGCACGGACGGCGACGCGTTCGCCGACAAGACCAAGTGGAGCGCCTTCATCGGCTCCATCTTCGAGGTCACCAAGACCGAGGACGGCACGATTCCGCAGTTCGGCCAGCTAACTCAGCCGAGCATGCAGCCCATGACCGAGCACTTCGGCAACCTGTGCAAGAGAATGAGCGCCGCGACCGGCATCCACGTGGGGCAGTTCGGCATCATGAGCGACAACCCAAGCTCCGCCGAGGCCATCTACGCCGAGAACGAGCCGCTCATCCTCAAGTGCAAGAGCTTCATCCGCGAGGCCAAGGCGGCGCTTGCCAAGGCCGCGACCGCCGCTATCGCGACGGAGCTGGGGTGCTCCTACGATGAGGCGGAGGACGCCTGCGGCGTGTCCGTCCACTTCCTGAACCCCGCCATGCCGACGCTTGCTCAGCAGACCGACAGCTCCATCAAGCTCGCGTCGGTGGTCGATGGCTTCGCCGGCACGCCGACCTTCTGGCGCCTCAACGGCCTCGACGACGACGAGGTGCGCAACGTCTCTTCCGAGATCAGGCGCAACGTGACGCGCTCGGCGGCGCTCGACCTGATGGCGGGCGTCACCCAGGCGGCGGAACCCGCGCCGCCCGCCGATGATTAGCGCGGCCGAGTTCGCGGCCTACAACCGGGCCGTGGCGAAGATAGGCGACGGGGCGGCATCCGACGTGGAGGCCGCCGTGCTCGCCTGGTGCCGCGCCCACGAGGGCGCGACCGTCGCCGAGAAGCGCGAGGCCGCGAGGCTCATCATGGAGGGCTTCGTGCAGGGCTACGACGACGTCGCGGCGGAGTTCGCGGCGCAGTGGTACGACGACCTAGCCGAGCGCAACGGCGCCAGGCTGCAGCAGGCCGTCACCATGACGACGTACAAACCGAAGTCCGTCGACGAGGTCGCGCGCTACCAGGCGAAGAAGCTCGTGAAGGGCGGCGACGCGGCGTTCGCCAGGGCGTGCGGCGAGTACGCCCGCAACGACGCGCTCCGCAGCCTGAACGAGACGATCATCTCCAACGTGGGCCGCGACAGCGGCAAGGGCGTGCGCTTCGCGCGCGTGCCGACGGGCTTTGAGACCTGCACCTTCTGCATCATGCTCGCGAGCCGCGGCGCGGTCTACCACACGCGCAAGTCGGCCGGCGAGTTCAGACACTTCCACCGGCACTGCGACTGCAAGGTCGTCCCCGGATTCGAGGACTATCCGGACGCGGAGCTCGTGGAAGGCGTGAGGCCGGAGGAGCTGCGTGACCTTTGGGTCCGGTTCAAGGAGGTCGAGTCCTGGGGGCTTCCTAAGGTGCAGGAGAACGCCCTCAAGGCGGCATGCATTGATGCGGCAGGGGGCGAGGCGTATCGGGTCGCGATCGGCGGCGAGACGCTGGCCGACTATCTGGACGCCGGAATCAAGGATGCACTCAAAAGGTTCAGGAGAGAAAAGACGACGCTTTCGTACGACGCCAACGTCGGTGGGTTCCTCTCCTGCCTTGGCGATGTCTACGACATCCAGCTTGGCGGAGAGCGTTTCATCAACAGTCACGGCAGATGCAACGGTGCAGACCCGAATGGCGAGGAACTGTGGATCGCGGTGAAGGCTCGCATGTCTGGAACTTTCCTCTATGCCAGCCACGAGCATCCGAGCGTTGACTTCGAGTCGGAAGACGGACTCGTGGAGTTTAAGACTCCCCGCTCCATTGGCAAGATTAACAGCCTGCTGTTGAATGCGTCCAAGAAGTTCGTTGCTTACCCAGGCAGGGAAAAGGCCGCGGTAGTCAGCCTGCTCAGATTGCCGGAGGCGGAGGAGAGTGCGCTCGATTCGGCCGGCAACTTTACCGGAGACGGCACGCTCGACGAGGTCATGGTGCTTGGACAAGACGGAACACGTCTCAAATAAAAAATGGACGGCGATACTCTGCCCAGGTTCCTAACCCGGGGGGTGTTCGCCGTCCAAGACAAATATACCACACCGGGGCGTGGCGGAATGGCAGACGCGCGTGCCTCAGGAGCACGCGGGCTTCGCCCGTGCGGGTTCGAGTCCCGCCGCCCCGACCAAAACGTTGAACCAGGCCATCCGCACGGGTGGCCTTTTTCATGCCGAAAAGCGCCCCGCACGGGGCAAGACGATGCCCCGCACGGGGCGGAAATGGAGGGAGCATGGCCCAGGAGACCACGCCAGCCGAGACCGAGCCGACCGAACCTGCACAGGGCGGAGACGCCGGTCAGGAGCCCGACTACAAGGCGCTCTACGAGAACGCGCTGAAGGAGTCGCGCAAGTGGGAGGCCCGCTCGAAGGCGAACCTCAAGGAGCTCGACGAGCTCAAGGCCGCGGCACCCAAGGCGGACCCGACCGTGGAGGAGCGCCTGAGCGCGCTCGAGAGCGAGAACGCCGCCCTCAAGGCGAGCGCCGCCCGCTCCGCGCTCGTCGACTCCGTGGCCAAGGCCACCGGACTCGACCGCTCCATCGTGGCGACGCTCAACGGCGAGGACGAGGACGCCCTTACCGAGCAGGCCAAGGCCGTGGCGGCCATCACGAAACCGGCCGGCGGCGCGCCGATGGCGCCAGAGGCCGGCGGCAAGCCAAAGCCGGGCAAGCCCTCCAAGAAGGACATCCTCGGAATCGAGGACAAGAAGGAACGCATGGCGGCCATCGCCGCCAACATCGACCTCTTCAAGTAAGGGGAGAAAGGGGCCCCAATGCCCGATATCAAGACCCTCGCAGCCGCGCGAAACGTCGACCTCGTGAACACCTTCACCAAGTCGCTGGAGAAGCTCACGGCTATGCTGTCCACCTGCGCGCCCATCCAGGCGGCCGTGGGCGAGACCCTGCACCAGAAGAAGATCACCGGCAAGCTCTCCGAGGACTCCTATACCCCCGGCCAGGATATCCCGCTGTCAAGCTACGCCTACGAGGACGTCAAGACCTACGAGGTGACGCTCAAGCCCTACCGCAAGCAGACCACGCTGCAGGAGGTCAAGAAGCGCGGATACGACGGCGCCGTCGACAAGACCGATGCCGCGATGATCTCCGACATGCAGCGCGACATCAAGAAGGACTTCGTCGCCGCGCTCGGAGCCGAGGGCACCACCGCCGCGACCGGAAAGAGCCTCGTGGCCACCGCCGCCAACGCCTGGGCCGCCCTGTCCAACCTCACCGAGGAGTACGGCTTCGGCAGCGGCGAGACCGTCTACTTCGTCAACCCGGTCGACTTCGCCAAGCAGATCGGCGAGTCCGAGGTCTTCAGCGCCTTCGGCATCTCCTACATCGAGAACTGGGCGGGCCTGGGCACGCTCGTGTCCACCGGCTCCGTCACCGCAGGCACGATCTACGCCACCGTCAAGGACAACATCAAGGTCTACGTCGCCCCGACCGACGGGGACGACCTGTTCGGCTTCTACTCCGACGAGAGCGGCTACATCGCCGTGTCCCACTCGCCCGAGCTCAAGAGCCTGACCTACGACACCGTGGCCTACGTCGGCCTCGTGTTCTTCGCCGAGTACATCGACTTCGTGGTCAAGGGCACCATAGCCCCGACCGCCTAGGCAACTCTAAGGAGCATCCATGATCGCTTTGGTCACCTACCCGTACCGTGACCGCGAGACCCTCGCGGTGCATCTCGCCGGAGAGGAGGTCGAGCTGACCGACGAGCGCTTCGCGGAGCTGTCCGCCGGCGGCCACGTCGACCTCCCGCCCGCCGAGACGGAGGCCGCCGCGGAGCCCGTCGAGGACGATGACGCTGAGGACGAGGATGTCGTGGACGACGAGCCAGAGCAGCCCGTGCGCGAGAAGTCTTCACCCGAGATGACCGTGCAGCAGCTGCGCGATGCCATCGAGGCCGCCGGCGGCTTCGCCCCGCGCAAGGCGACCAAGGCGGAGCTCGCCGCCATCCTGGAGACGCTCTAGTGGACGCCTTCGCCACCGTCGCCGACTACATCGCGCGATTCGGCCCCGTCGATGACGGGGACGAGGGCAGGGTCGCCGCCCTGCTCGAGGACGCCTCGGCGTACCTGCGCGGCGCGTACCGGCGACATACGGGCACCCGGTACCTCGCCGGCGCCAACCAGACGTTCGACGAGAACGTGAAGCCCGTCTGCGTGGCAATGGTCGCCCGCGCGGTCAACGCGCCCGGCGCCATGGCGGGGATCACACAGCAGTCGCAGACGGCCGGCGTGTATTCCTCGAGCGTCACGTTCGCGAACCCCACGGGCGACCTCTACCTGGGGCGCTCGGACCTCAAGCGGCTCGGCCTCGCCGGCTGCCGCGTTCGCAGCATCCAGGCCATGACCGCCGAGGACCGGGAGGGCGATGCGGATGTTTAAGACCGTCACCGTCCAGGTGATCGCCCCGCAGGAGCCCGCCGCCGACGCGCACGGCAACGCGGTGTGCGAGCTCGGTGCGGCAGAGGACGTCGCCGGCGTGCTCCCCCAGCCGGGCGGCACGGCCGACCTCTCCGCATCGCGCCCCGAGGGGGCCGTCGTCTCCATGACGTTCCATTGGCCGCGCGGCGACCGCCGCTCGCTACGCCGATGCCTCATCAGGTACGGCGGGCGCGCGTACCGCGTGATCGGCGACCCTCAGCCCTACCCGGCGGGCAACTGCCCCGGGCAGTTCGACCGCGCCGTCGAGTGCGAGGCCGTCGATGGGTAGGCGCGTGCGGATCAGGCACGTGGACAGCGGCGTGCGTGCCGTGCTCAAGTCGGACGGCGTCAAGGCGATGCTCGAGTCCCAGGCCGCCGCGGCGGCGGCAAGGTGCAATGCCCTGTGCGACCCGGCGCTCAAGCGCGCCGGCGCCCGCTACGAGTCCAGGGGCGTGCAGCGCGGCTATACCGCCGGCGGCCTGGTCTACGAGGCGGGGAAGAGGGACGGCAGGCTCGCCGGCCTCGACAACCTGCGCAACAACACGCTCAAGAAGGGATGCGGTCTCTAGTGTTCGACATCCTCGCGGTCCTCCCGCAAAAGCTCGGCGCCGCGCTCGGCGTCCCGTGTTCCACGACCGTGCCGCGCGAGCGCCCCGACAGCTTCGTCACGGTCGAGCGCACCGGCGGTCCGTCCGGACCCGGCCGCGACAACCCGTACCTGGCGGTCCAGACATGGGCCCGCACGGAGACCGAGGCCTACACGCTCGCGCTCATGGCCCGCGAGTGGCTCACCTGGTGCTGGGAGTCCATACCCGAGGTCTGCAGCGTGTCCGTGGAGGGCACGCTGCGCTTTCCCGACCCCGACAACCGCTTCGAGCGGTACCAGATCAACGTTTACATGGTGACGCGCCCGTAGCGCGCCACAGGAAGGAGGGTCACATGTCCGAGACCCCCATGTTCGACAAGGACTCCGTCGGAGTAGCCAAGGGACGCCCCGGCGGCTACGCCGCCGTGTTCCCGGTGGGCACCGACATCAGCGACTTGGCCGACCCGTCCAAGACGCTCAAGGAGCTCATCAGTCAGTACAACGGCGCCTCTCTCGGCTACATCTCGGAGGACGGCGTGACGTTCACGACCGACACCGACTCCGAGGGGCACAACGACTGGGGCGGCTCCGAGGTCGCGCGCGACCTCACGAGCTACGCCGACTCCGCACAGATGACCTTCATCCAGTCGTCCGTCGCCGTGCTCAAGACCATCTACGGAGACGACAACGTGACGGAGAGCGGCGCGACCGTCACCGTCCGCCACAACCGCAACTTCACCGACCCGCACGTCTACGTGTTCGACTCGGTCATCTCCTCGACCAAGGTCCTGCGCAACGTCATTCCGATCGGCCAGGCATTCGAGCGAGACGACGTCTCCTACAACAGCTCCGACCTGCTCGGCTACACGCCGACCATCACGTGCGTGCCCTACAACGACGACGGCGACACCCACACGACCGCCATCTACGACACGGTCAAGGCCGCCAAGGTTGCTGTCCAGCACGACGAGGGCGCCGCCGAGGATGAGCCCAAGGCCGTCACGGCCTAGCCGGACAACAGACAAAAGGGAGGGTCGGATGCCCCTCCCGTCCCGCCAAATGCTTGCGGCGGGCGCTGCGCGGTAGGCGCCGCAGCGTCCTCCGCAAGCATTTGCGCCTACAAAAGGAGGAAACATGGACGTCAACGAGATGACACCCGAGCAGCTGCGAGAGATGGCGGAGTCCAAGGAGCGCATGCGCGCCAACCTGGAGGAGCAGTACCTGGGCTATAAGACCGCAATCCTCGATTTCGATACGGAGCCGAAGCGCCAGAAACTGGAGCCCTGGCAGAAGGCCGTGGTGGTGGAGGGCGCCGAGTACGTCCTCGACATGCGCCGCTTCAAGTCTCGCAAGGTGCTCAAGCAGGTCGCGAAGGCGCAGAGCGAGGCCCAGAAGCGCAACCGCGTCTACGAGGAGGCAATCAGCTCGGGCATGACCGAGGAGGAAGCCACCTTAAAGGCCAACGAGGGGGTCAGCATCGACGAGCAGATCGGCTACCTGACCGCCATGCTCGGCGAGGAGGTCGATGACAAGGTCGCCGAGGTGGTGACCGCCAAGATGGGCTACGACGACTTCGAGGAGATCGTCCGCATCGAGGAGCTGCTCGTCGAGGCCGCTCGCCTAAAAAACTAGTCGCGCTCGTCGGCGTCCTGCTCGATGGGCGCGACGAGCTCAAGGCGGACCTCCGCCAGTACTATTCGCTTGACCTGGACGATGCCATCATCGGCGGGGACTTCGACGGCCTCCTCACGCTCGTGGGGCAGCTGCCGCCGCAGTCGCGCACGGTGACGCGCATCGATCCGCGCGCGTCATGGGACGAGCACGCCTACCTGCTCGCCCTCGTCGCCGACAACCTCTCCTTCCTGCGCTACGAGAACGCCGGGGGCAAGGGCAGGAAGCCCGACCCCGTGAAGCGCCCGAAGGCCAGGGACGCCGAGCCCGCCGCGCGCCGCCTCGACCTGAGTCGGGACGAGGTCGACTCCCTGCTGTTCGGGGAGCGCTCATAGGTAGGTGATCAACCCTTGCCCACCGTGGCCAAAGGCTCGGTGCTGCTGACACCGAAGTTCGACAACCTCACGTCATCGATCAGCCGACAGCTCGACAGCGCCTTCGCCGGCAGCTCCGGCGTCGGCGCCAAGGCCGGGGCCAAGACGGGCGCGGCCTTCAGCTCCGGCGTCGGCGCCAAGGTCGGGGCCGTCGCCGGCATCGTCTCGACGGTCACCGGCAAGGCCTTCACGGCCATCAGCAACTCGCTCGACTCGGCAATCAGCCGCGTCGACACCATGAACAACTTCCCCAAAGTCATGGCGGGCCTGGGATACGGGGTGGACGCGGCAACCTCGTCCATCGACAAGATGAGCGACCACCTAACCGGCCTGCCCACGCGCCTGGACGCCATGACCTCGTCGGTCCAGAAGATCGTGCCGACCGTCAAGGACGTCGGCAAGGCGACCGACATCATGCTCGCCTTCAACGACGCGCTGCTCGCCGGCGGCGCGTCGACGCAGGTGCAGGAGGCGGCGCTCGAGCAGTTCTGCCAGATGCTCGCCAAGGGAAAGCCCGAGATGGAGGACTGGCGCTCGATCGTCACCGCCATGCCGGGCCAGATGGACCAGGTCGCCAAGTCGATGCTCGGGCCGACCGCGAGCACGAACGACCTCTACAACGCGCTCAAGACCGGTAAGGTCAGCGTTGAGGACCTCGAGGACGCGTTCATATCCCTCGACAAGAACGGGTACGCAGGCTTCGACTCCTTCGCCCAACAGGCAAAGACCGGCACGGCGGGCATCGCCACGTCCGTGGCCAACCTGAAGAACTCCGTGACCAAGGCGGTTGCGGCGTGCATCGATGCCATCGGTGTGGAGAACATTACGGCGCCCATCCAGGCGGCGACCGGGCTCATCAAGGGCGCGGGCGACATCGCCGCCGGCGCCATCACGTCCGTCAAGGACACCGTGTCCGACGTCGGCGGCTACGTCGAGCGGTTCATCGGCATGCTCGAGCGCCTCGGCAAGTCCTCTGATAGCTTCTCCACGCTCGCATATAACGCAGACGTGCTCATGCGGGCGGTCCGCGGCGCCCTCGAGCCCGCGGCGGATGCCGTCGGCAGGGTCATCGAGCGCGTGGCCGAGCTGGCTGGACAGACGTTTACCTCAACATGGCCGGAGGACCTCGCGCTTGGCGTCAAGCACGCAGCGGATGCGATCAACGGCCTCGTGGACGGGGCCGGGGGCATCGAGGCGGTCTGCTCCGCGGTAAGGGGTCCCGTTTCCGGGCTTGTGGGCGATTTCGACGGTGCCGCAAACAGTGTCCTGTCCTTTGTCGATTCCTCGAGCGGGATGTCGGCAATCGCCGATGCGGTCAGTAGATTCGTAGGCTCTACTGCGGGCCTGGGCGCCGCCAAATTAGCCATTTCCGGCGTGACGGGCGGCATCGACAAGCTCAAGAGCCTTCAGGTCGCGCTCAAGGGCGTGGCCAAGGTGGCAGGCTCTGGCGTCGGCGAGATCGGTTCGCTCGCTTCTATGGTCTCCGGCGAGGCGACCGCCGCATTCGCCTCAGCCTCCGGCCCCGTCAGAGGGCTGTTCTCGGCCATCGGCACGGGCGCGGGAGCCTTCGCGACGCTCGTCGGCCCGATCGCCATCGTGGTCGCCGCCGTCGCGGCGCTCGCAGCCGGCTTCGGCTACATGATGACGACCAACGAGGGCTTCCGCTCGTCGGCCATGTCGGCCGCATCCGCGATAGCCTCCGGCCTGGCGCCCGCATTCTCGGCGGTCGCCTCGGCGGTGGCATCGGTCATGCCGACCCTGGTCTCCGCGTTCGCGGCCGTCGCCTCGGTCGTCACCGGGCAGCTGCTCCCGGCGCTCGGCAACATCGCCCTCGCGCTGCTGCAGCTCCTCGCCGCCGTCGCGCCCGTCGTCGGGCAGATAATCGCCGCCGTCGCACCGGTCGCGGCGCAGATAATCCAGCTCCTCGTCCAGGTCGCCGGCGTCATCATGGGCGTGCTCGTGATGGCGGTCAACGCCATCGCCGCCGTCGTGCAGGCAGTGTGGCCCGTCGTCCAGACGGCGTTCACCGTCGCCTGCGCCGCCATCTCTGCGATCATCTCGACGGTATGGCCCGCAATAGAGCTGGTCATTACGACAGCGATGCAGGTCATCAGCGCCGTCATCGGCACCGTCCTCGCCGCCATCAGCGGCGACTGGGAGGGCGTCTGGACGGGAATCCAGTCGATCGCCGAGATCGTATGGAACGCCATCCAGACCATCGTCAACATTGCGATAGGCGTCATCTCGTCGGTCATCAGCTCCGTGCTGAGCACGATCAGCGGCGTGTGGTCGAGCACGTGGGGAGCCATCAAGGGCGCGTTCTCCTCCATCTGGGAGGGCATCAAGTCCGCCGCCCAGAGCGGCGTGAACTCCGTCTACACCACGGTCACCGGAATCAAGGACAAGATCACCGGCTTCTTCGCCGGCGCGGGGTCCTGGCTCGTCGAGTCAGGCAAGGCCATCCTCAACGGCCTCAAGTCCGGCATCGAGAGCGCGGTCGGCGCCGTCACGTCGTCGGTATCCGGAGCGGTCGAGAGGATCCGCGGCCTGTTCCCGTTCTCACCGGCGAAATGGGGCCCGTTCAGCGGCCACGGATACACGACCTACTCCGGCCGCGCCCTCATGGGCGACTTCGGCGAGAGCATCGTCGCCGCATCCGCCGGCACCGCCGCGATGGCGTCCAAGGCGCTCGCGCGCGTCGAGGACGTCTTCGACGTGCCCACGGTCTCGTTCGCTTCCGCCGACGCCGCCGGCGCGCGGTCGGTCGCGATAGGGAGCGCCGCGCCCGCCGGGCTCGGCGTCGTCGAGCGCGGAGACACCTACTACATCAACATCGACGGTTCCCTCCTCGAGGTCGATGAGCGCATCGCCCGCGCCCTCAAGGAGCTCATCGCCGAGGTCAAGCGCTCGTCCAGGTCAAGGAGGGGGTAGGGCATGGCATACGCGGAGACAAAGCGAAACGGCGTCAAGTACTACGGGGTCTCCCTGTCGACCTGGGTCGAGAACGTCAGCGACTCGACAGCGCGAATCCACTGGAGCGCCGCTGTCGACTTCGGCGACTGGTACTACTTCGGCGTGCGCCTCCACGTCAAAGTCGGCGGAGTCTGGCGGGCGAGCGGCGACGGTTACACTACCTCCAGTGGCCAGCGTGCCGTCACCGTCAGCGGATACACCGACGCCGCCCGCAGGGACGATGACTACGGAGTCTGGGTCGAGGCCTACACCGAGTCCGTCTCGGTTGGCGGCTACGGTGGCGTCGGATCCGTGACCTCATGCGGCGAGAGCGCCGGCGTCCCCAAGATCCCCGCCTACAAGCCGGACGCGCCGACCGACCTCGTCGTAACGGAGTCGACCGACGGCTCCACCGCCCTCGAGTGGGTCAACCATCCGGACGACGGGGCGCGCAAGTACTACGATGGCGTCAACGTCTACCGCCACACCGATGACGGGCCGACCGAGAACCCGTACAACCAGGGGACGATCTCCAACTGGCGCGACGCTACGACGAGCGCTAATCACTTCTACGACTACGACGTCAGGGCCCGATGGCGCGGCGGTACCTCCGAGATGTCGAACAAGGTCCGAGTCTTCAAGACCCCCGCGCCCCCGGCATCCGTCTCGCTCGCGCGATCCGGCGACGGCGAGGTATCGCTGATCGTGCGGGGTCCCGACATCCCGTGGTGGATAAGCGGCTTCAAGGCCCGCGCGACCTCAGACGGCGGGAAGACCTACATCCCCCGCAGCCTCGCCGCCGACAAGCAGGGGCCGGGCGTCTGGTCCATGACAGACCCGTCCGCCGTGGCCGGGGAGAGGGTCGTCTACGAGGTCTGCACCTACCGCGACAAACCCGTTGCTGACGCCGGAGACACCATCTGCTCGGCGTGGACGGCGTCCAATGCCGTGGCTACGATCTGCCCGCCGTATGCGCCAACGGTCTACGGCCTGGACCCGGCCTACCCGACCGGGACGACGGCGACCGTGTCCTGGTCGCGCAGCCACCCGGACGGCACGGCCCAGACCGCCGCACAGGTGGAGCTGGTCAAGCCCGGCGGCGCCTCGGAGGTGACCGACATCTCCGGTGCAGCCTCGACGGCATCCCTGGCACTGGCCGAAAAGGGGACCTACCGACTGCGTGTGCGCACCAAGGGCTCGGACCCGTCATGGGGCGCCTGGAGCCAGTACTCGTCGCTCACCGTCGCGGACCCTCCGCAGGCGTTCTTCACCACGCCGGCCGAAGACGGTGATACGGTCGTCGAGCTGCCGCTCGACGTCGCATGGGAGGCCGCCGATGAGACGGGCATCGCATCGCAGCGCCTGAGAATCACATCGGCGTCCGCTTTGGTTCTGGACGCCGACGTCGGAGCATCGGCTCGCACGTATTCGGTGGCCACGGGCCTGAGCAACGAAACGTCATACACGCTGGAACTCACCGTGCGCGGCGGCTCGGGCCTGACGGCCACGTTTACCAGAACGTTTGCGACGGAGTGGCTCGTTCCCGCGGCGCCGATCGTCTCGGTCGCGTACTCCGACGACTACGCCGCTACCGTCACCGTGCGCGACGGGGTGTCGGAGTATGCGGTCGACGGCCACCGACTCCGGGGGCCGATGGCCCTGACTGAGTCCGGGAACATCAGGTTCACCGGCGGCGTCGCCATCAGGGGGACCAAGGCCGTGCTGCACGACCTGCCGCCGTGCCAGTCATTCGACGTCATACGCGTGCTGCCGGACGGCTCGCGCCGAACTCTTGCGACCGGCCTAAAGCAGGGCCAGAGCGTCATCGACCGCCTGCCGCCGCTCAACGCGGCGTTCGCCTACGTCGCGGTGGGCCACGCCGCGAGCGGCACGGTCTCCACGACCGAGGTAGAGACCTCGTGCGCCTGCCGCGGATACGCCTTCAACTTCGACGCTGGCGCGACTACGGTCGTCGCCGGCACCGTCGGGGTGGGCGGTCCTCCCGTCTACTCGCGCGGCTACGACCACGACGTCGTCCAGTACCACTTCTTCGGCTCGCCGGGCGGCCTGCCGATGGGCTTCACCTCCAGGAAGCTCAACGTGCCCGAGAACTGGGAGTTCGGCGTCCGTGCCGAAGATATCGGGCACGTCTCGGCGCTGTTCCTCGCCAACTCGCACTGCTGGGCGCGCACCAACGACGGGGAGCGCGCATTCGTGAGCCTGTCTCCGAACATCACGAGGTCCTCGCCTGGCTGGTACAGGGTGAGCCTCACCACCAAGCGAGAGGTCTGGAGGGAGCCCAATGCCTAGGGACAGGTTCTGGCTGGAGCCATTCCACGCAGACTTCCGATTCGTGAGGGTCGGCCTCTCCACCGGCCTCGAGGGCTCCGAGCTCGGCAACATCACCGGAGGAAGCGTGGAGCGAAACCAGGACACGGCCATCTTCGAGCAGGGGAGCATCGACTATGTCGGGGAGCTCGACCTGGGCACCGACCTCCTGCGCGTGTACCTCGAGGCTTCTTCCCTGTGGACTGGCGAGAGCCGCACGGAGGCGCTCGGAACCTTCTACGTCTCCACCCCAAAGGCGAGCGCTGACGGTGCGGTCACCACCGGCGCCGCCGACATCTACGGCAGGCTCAGGGCGCTCGCCGAGGACGATTTCGACGGACCATACGTGATCCCCGCCGGGACCAACATGGTCGACGCCGCAAGGAAGATCGCCGAGAGCTGCGGCCTGGAGGTCGTCGCAGACGAGAGCGACGCCGTGCTCACTTCGACGTGGGTGTTCGGCATCTCGACGACATCGTCCGACGAGGACCGCACGGACTCCAAACTCGCCGCCGTCAACCGCCTGCTCGAGGCCGCCGGATTCCTCGCGGCGCACACCGACCCGTACGGACGCGTGCTGTTCCGCCGCTACGTGGAGCCGGACCAGAGGCCCGTCTCCTTCGACTACGTCGAGGGCCCCGACTGCCGCGTGACGCTCAAGCTCGACCGCGAGCGCGACACCTTCGACGTGGCCAACGTCGTCCATGTCGACTTCTCGTCTCAGGACATCTCGGTGCGAGGCACGGCGGTCGACGACGACCCCGACAGCCCGTACTCCACCGTGAGCACCGGGCGGCGCGTGACCGCCCGATACGACCTATCCGACCTGCCCACGAGCGTCACGGAGGACTCGAACATCCTCTCTGGCGCCGCCGAGATGCAGGTCGGCTCGGGGACCAAGGAGAGCGGGACCTACCGTCAGAGCGACAGCCACGGCTCCATCTCCACCGTGTACGTGCCGGACTCCCCACAGACCGCCGTGTTCTTCGGCCTCAAGGTCGTAAGCGACGGCGGGCGCATCGGCTTCTGCCAAGACAGGGTCGGATCGCTCAAGAAGGGCGTACCGGTCACGCAGAGCCTGTGGATCAAGGGGACGAAGGGCGCACGCGTGAGCCTGCAGGCTTGGTGGGTGCCGTCCTTGTCGGGCGGCCCGCACCTGCATTACGCGACGCTCACAGGCGAGTGGCAGCGCATCGTCGCGACCGAGACGCCCGCGGACAACTACAGCGAGATCTCGGCCGGATACGTGTACCTGGAGTCCGGCGGGGAGGCCGTCGTCGTCGCCGAGAAGGTGGAGGAGGGCCCCACGGCCACGCCGTGGCCCCATGACGCCATCCAGGCCGCCGCCGACGCCAAGGCCGCCGAGCTGCTCAGGGACGGGCGGTCCGTCATCCAGAGGGTGAACTGCACCTGCACATACGACCCTGTGTCGGTCTACGACGCGGGCAACCTCCGCCTGGCGAGCGCCGACATCGATGCCGACCACACCTGTATCAGGACGCAGACGCTCAAGTTCGAGACGGCCTGCCCGATGGATATCGAGATGAGAAAGTTCGAGAGGAGAGCGGCATGAGCATGGCGTCAGACCTCCTGGAATCGATTGAGCCGCCCGACAGGGCATCGGTTCAGATCGCCTACGGCTACGTCGCGGCCGTCACCGGCAGCTCGCTGTCGGTGCTCGTGCGCGGCGGCGTGGCCGAGGGCGTGCGCATGACCACGGGCTGCTCGGGCGCCAAGGTGGGGCAGAGGGCGGTGCTCATCGGCTCGCCGCCGGTCTGGACCGCGATCGGAATCCTCGCGTAAAGGAGGGACATGAAGGTACACAAGATCAAGGTGCGAGACCGCACCGTGTCGTGCGACGACCTCGAGCTGGTCCAGGGCACGCAGGGCGTCGACGCCGTCGGCCTCGACCTCGATCCGGAATGGACAGGGCTCGAGGTCACGGTGACGTTCGCTGCGGCGGCCGGCAACTACACACCGGCGCGGGACGGCGGAGTCTGGCCCGTGCCGTGGGAGGTGCTCAAGGAGACCGGTGAGGTCGAGGTCGGCATCGAGGGCCGACGCGGTACCGACGTACTCAAGTCGGTGCGTATGCCGTGGCCGTTCCGCGTGCGCCCGTCGCTCACGGTCGGCCAGCTGCCCAGCGACCCGACCGTGAGCGACCTGCAGGCGCTCGTGCTCGAGGCCAAGGAGCTCAAGGCGCAGATCGCGCAGACCGTCGCCGACGCCCGCGCTGTGCTCGGCGAGATCGAGGACTACGCCATCGCCGAGTGGAGTGTGGATGCCCGGGTTCATCGCCTGCTGGTGGGCCCTGTCAAATCGAGGAAGGATGATGCCTAGTGGCTGATGAGAACACCGGCGGCACCCTGACCGAGGTCAAGGTGTCCGAGGGCGAGTACATCGACGGCCTGACCGTCACCCTGAAGGACGGCACGTCCAAGGACTACCCGTTCAAGTACGAGAACGAGGAGGCCCTGGAGACCGCGCGGATCGCCGCCGACGCCGCCGCAAAGGCCGCGAACGAGGCCAAGGCCGCGGTGGAGGCCAACGAGGAGCAGCGCAAGACGGACGAGGCGACGCGCGTCTCTAACGAGGAGACGCGCAAGACCGAGTTCGCCGAGGCGAAGAAGGCGGCCGAGGACCAGACCGCCGAGGCGAAGAAGGCGGCCGAGGCCGCAAATAAGGCCAAGGAGCTCGCGGACGGCGCGACCGAGCTGGCCAACACCGCCGCGGGCAACGCGGACGAGGCCACCTCGTCCGCCACCGAGGCCGCACGCAAGGCCAACGCCGCCGCCGAGGCCGTCAGCGTGGCCACGCTGGGCATCTCGCCGCAGCAGCTCCGCGCGATGGTCCGCATGGGCAACGCCGCCGACGTGCTCCGCGTCGGCGATCAGCTCAACTCGACCTTCACGTGGGAGAGCGAGGAGTACCCGCTGCCGTGCGACGTCCTCCATCACTTTAACGGTCGCGACGCCGACCACCCGCTGTCCACGCTCGAGGGCGGCATCGAGGCCCCGACCATGGCCATCGGAGCTCACTTCGCGCTTCCTCCTGCCTGCGCCTTCGACAGCATGGAGGCGCTCTACGTCCCCGAGGCCGACATGCAGCCGGGCCAGTACGACATAATCGTCGAGGTCAACTATGTCTGGGGCACCGGCGTGTGCGCCGCGAAGGGGTCGACCAGGTTCACCTTCACGACTACGAAGGTATGGCCTGCGGGCTGCCAGGTCCTGTGGAACGCCTCCTACGGCGGAGAGTTCACATCGCTCACCGCGTACGAGAACTTCAGCGATAAGGTCATCGAGACGGTATCGGTCGCCGCCGGCAGCGGCGGCACGCTGATCGGTACCGCCAACGAGCAGATCAACGGGCGTATCAACAACATTCAGCGCGCCTGCGAGGGCAACAACGACTACACGAAGTCCGGCTTGCATCGATGGGCCAATGCACATGGCACCGACTGGGACGTACAGCAGGGCATATTCGACCGCCCGCACCCGCTCCACGGCAAGCCCGGCCTGCTCGACTGCCTGCCGCCGGAGCTCGTCGAGGTCCTGGCGAAGGTGTCGGTCAAGACACAGCTCCACCCGGTCGACGGCGGCGAGATCGCCGAGACGTTCGACTACGCCTACCCGCCGTCCGCGCGACAGCACTACTTCAGCAACTACCTGGGCGCCACGACCGAGGGCTACAACGCCGAGGGCGTTCCGTTCGACTACTTCAAGGCGCTCGCGGTGAGCACCGGGATCACCGGCCCGTTCCAGGGCTGGCAGACCTACCCGGCGCTCATCACGTTCGGTGCTGAGAACCACACCGTTGCCTGCAGCTGCTGGCTTCGCTCCCCGATCCGGGACGCGGCGTTCGCGTGCTACGAGGGGATCGTGTACTCGTCTGGCCTCGTCTGCGACGCAGGGGCGGCGCTCGGCAATCGGCTCGTCGTCGTCCTGCATATCGGCTAATCGTCTAATCCGGCGGCGCACCCCTGCGCCGCCGCGGCTGTGGAGGAAAAAATGGGAGTGCCAGAGGGCAAGCGAAGGGAAGACAGGCTCGAGGTGTACGACCTGGCCAGGGCCATGGCCGTGCACACGCTCGACATCACGCGCAATAGAAGGGTCTTCCCGGGCCGCTACGAGAAGGTCGTGAACGGCATCAACGGGGTCGCATGGGAGATCCCGCGCAACCTCTGGCTCGCCAACAACACCAAGGTCGGACCCGGCCAGCCGCCGGAAAACCTCGCGGTGCGCCGTCGCCACCAGCAGACCGCGATGAGCTACATCAACGAGCTCCTGTTCGAGATCGAGATGTGCGAGATGGTCTTTGGCGGCAAGCGCGATGACGACAGCGACGAGAAGAAGCTGTCCCGCAGGAGGATCAGCTACTGGTCGGGTCTCGTCGTCCAGGTCAAGGAGATGGCCAGGGCCTGGATTAAATCGGACATAAGGCGGTTCGGGCAGCCCGAGCCGCCTCGGGGCTAGGTTGAAGTTGCCTGCAACTGCTGGCTTCGCTCCCCGAACCGGAACGCGGCGAACGCGAACAACGAGGGGATCGTGAACTCGTCTGGCAACGTCAGCAACGCAGGGGCGGCGAACGGCAATCGGCTCGTCGTCGACTGAGACGGCACGGCGGAAGGAGCGCGGACGCATGGGCCGTAGCCCGCAAGACAGACCGTCGCAGGGAACCGACACCCCGCCGGGACAACACCGGGAAGCAGGGCGCACCGACGACAACGGCCCCCACGGGGCTATGGAACCTATACGCGATGCGCGCCTCGCGTACGCGCTCTCGCCGGAGGGCCTCAGGGAGGCCGCGGCAAAGTGCCAGCGGGGCAAGATGTGGAAGCCGAGCGTCAAGTCATTCTCGCTCAACGTGCAGGAGAGGTGCGAGCTCCTATCCAGGAGCCTCATGGCGGGGGAGTACGACTTCCCCGAGCCGCACCATTTCATCCTCACGAGGCCGAAGAGGCGCGACTGCTCGGCGCCACCGTTCAAGGACCGCATCGTCCAGCGGTCCCTAATCGACAACGTAATCTACGAGGACATGACGAGGAGCCTGATCGGGGCCAACTGCGCCTGCCGCAGAGGTATGGGCACCGACAAGGCCCGCGACCTGCTCGTGCGCGACCTCAAGCGTCACTGGCACCGCCACGGGCTGGACGGCGGGATCGAGCTCTTCGATATCGCCGGATACTACCCCAATAAGCCGCACAGGCTGGCCAAGGAGACGTTCCGCAAGCGCCTTGACGATCAGACGTACGCCCACGTCGAGCGGGCGCTCGACTCGCAGGCGGGGCGCAACCGACATGACGACGGGGACGGCTTCGGGGCGCGCGGATACGAGGCCGGTAGCGAGCTCATGCAGGTCGCGGGGATCTGCGACCTGGACGGCATGGACCATTACACGAAGGAGGTCCTCCGCGCCAAGTCCTATACGAGGTACATGGACGACTTCTATGTCCTGGACGCCGACCTCGAGTACCTGAGGTGTGCTAGGGAATCAATCGAGGATTACCTCGCGCGCATCGGCTACAGGCTCAACACGTCCAAGACGCACATCCAGCCACTCACCGAGCCGGTCCCGTGGCTCGGCTACACCTACCAGCTCACGGAGCGCGGCAAGGTGATCGTTCGCATGAAGCCGGAGAAGTACCGCGAGCATATGCGGCGCCTCCGCAGGATGCGGAAGGCTGTCGATGCCGGGCGCATGGCGCGCGGGGCGGTGGACGCAGTCTACGAGTCGTACCGCAGCGAACTCGTCGACCGGCACGTCACGAGGAAGCAGGTCGTCAAGTTTGAGCAATTCTATCGAGATCTTTGGAGGTAAGTATGGACACCATCACGGTTTCGAGGGTCGCCGACCCGGCGGCACTGCGCGAGATCGAGGTGCTTCGCGCCCGCCACGAGGACAATGCGGCCATGATCGACTATCTGTCCCTCATGACTGACGTCGAGCTTCCGGTGAATGACGACAGCGAGGAGGGAATGCACCATGAGTAGATACGCCGAGCGCCTCATGTCCTACTACGTGAGCGGCCGCTGGCCCGCTGAGGCCATCGAGGCCGCATGCGCCAAGGGCAAGATCACGAAGGACGAGCGAGACGCCATCTTGGCGGCCAAGGAGGACTAGCGCATGGAAGTGCTCAAGCTCTTCGCGCCGTATGGGCCTGGCTGGCTTGGCGGCGCGGCGTTGATCCTCATCGCCTTCCATTTCGGTAACCAGTTCTTGTCCGAGTACAAGCTGCAGAACGAGCGCAAAGCCAGCCTTGATATCAAGCGTGAAGAGCGCAAGCAGGCCGAGGTCGACGAGCGCGCGCAGCGCGACCGTGAACGGTCCCAGATGGAGGGACGCATCGCCGTGCAGATGGAGCGGTCAAACGCGCTCATGGAGGCCATGAAGACTCTTATGGAGTCCGTGGTGGCTTCCAACGAGGTCCTGCACAGCGACCTTACGCACAGTCAGGCGAGAAGCCAGGGAATGGCGGAGAAGGTCGACCACATCTGTGACAGAGTCGATCTGATCTACAGCAGGGAATCCGACAAATAGGAGTAAACGAATGACTGAGATTCAAGCCGGCCTCACGGTTGCCACGGTGCTCTTGGTGCCATACATCGTGCAGGCCATCAAGACCAGAGCAATGACGGGCAGCGTCGCCCGCTGGACGGCAATCGCCGTCTCGGCGGGATGCGGGGCTCTCACGGCCATGTCCGGAGGTGTCCCGACCGACCCCTCGGCGTGGGTGACGTCCATCTTCGCGGCGGTCGGCGGCGTCCAGGTCGCGTACAGCGCGTTCAAGTCGGTGGGCATCACCGACAAGTGGCTGGACGCGCTTCTCGCGCTTGGCGACGTAAAGAGAGAGGACTAGTAATGGCCAAGCTGTTCATCATCTGTGGCCACGGTGCCGGCGATCCCGGCTGCTGCGCGGGCGGCTATACCGAGGCCGAGCGTGTCCGCGCCCTGGGCCAACGCATCAAGGATCTCGGCGGTTCCGAAGTCGAGCTTGGCGACACCTCGCGCAACTGGTATGCCGACGGCGGCGTAAACCGCTTGCGCACGGATGCGCCGGTGGTGGAGCTGCACATGGACGCCAGCGGAATCGCGACAGCACACGGCGCCCACGTCATCATCAAGTCCGGCTTCGAGCCCGACGATTACGATAAGGCCCTCGCCGACAAGCTGTCGGCGTTCATGCCCGGCCGTGCCGAGAAGATCGTGCGCCATTCCGAGCTCGCCAACGTAAACCGAGCCGCAGCACGCGGCATCAACTACCGCCTGTGCGAGAACGGCTTCATCGACAACGACGGCGACCGCGAGAAGTTCAATTCCAACATTGACAAGCTCGCGCGTATCTACCTCGAGTGCTTCGGTATCACCGCGTCGAGCGCTCCCACACCCCCGACTCAGGCGCAGCCCGCACCGCAGGAGACGACCGAGGGCTTCGGTGGCAAGTACCGCTGTACCGTCTCAGCGCTCAACGTGCGCGACGCGCCGTCCCTTTGCGGCAATGTCGTGGCCAGCTACTCAGGCGGCCAGACCGTTCTACTCGACGATTGGTATAAGATCGCGGACGGCTACGTTTGGGGCCGTTACACGTCGTACAGCGGTCACGCCCGTTACATCGCGGTCGGCAGGGCCACGGGCAAGCCCGAGGCCGACGACTTCCTCGCGAAGGAGTGACATGAAGCCTAGCGAGAAGCTGTTCGGTCTCGTCTACGCGGTCCTGGCGGTCATCGCCATGGTCACGCTCATCGCCGTTGCGTGCTCGCTTGCGCATCCAAGCTACGCGCGAGCGGCTGATGCCGTCACTGTCATGGACCAGGCCGACGGGCCGCTCTACGACCTCCCGCAGAACGTGTCCTCGTACATCGCGACCGAGCGCTCGACTAACCGCGCCTACATTGTGGTCGAGAGCGACCACGGCATCGCGATCACGCCGTACCTCGACGGGGACGGCAATCAGGTGATTATCGACAGACCTTAAGCGCGAACCCCTCCCCGGTACTGCCGGGGAGGGGTTTATGCATAGCCGTATATCCGTTAATAACCGTTCTCCAATGCAGTTTCAGCTAGTTAGGAGCGAGTGAGAGCATCGTTACCTGCAACTTTGCTGGTGCAGCACGTGCCAAAAAGTCACATTCAAGACTCTTAATCCCAAGGTCCAGGGTTCGACCCCCTGACGGCCCACCAAAGCATGTTAAAGCGACTGGCTTAGGCTGGTCGCTTTTTTGTTAACCATACATGGGTCGAACCCGAAAGGGCGCGGAGCTGAGAAATCTCCATTGTGATTCCCTTAGGGAAAACACGGCTAAAGCCCCGTAAGCGTGTTCTCCTTAGGGGAATCATGCTTACGGGGCTCGATACATGTTGAGTAATTGTGATCAAGCTCAAGTTGGGAATCGAATCAGTCCGCTCGATAGTGCGATCCGAGGCTTTCGGTTCGCGTGCGCATGGCTTTGACCATTTCCTGTGCTAGTTGAATCTGCGATTGCAGGCGGGCGAGGGCTGCGATTTCGCTGTCCTGAGCTTTCTGTGTGCTCAAGGTCGTTGTCTCCGTCTTCAAGCCCTCAAGCTCGTGTAGTGCCTTGGATAGGCCCCCTTCGGTGCGGTTGATCATGCAGTAGGTGCTCATCGTGTGCTTAAGGCCGCGGGTCAGGCGCTCGGCGTCTGTTGTGGCAATGCCATGCTGGGGGAGGGCGACATCCGCCTTTGGGGCTACCTCAGGTGCATTCTGTGCTGCTTGGGCTGCCGAGGCGCCCGCGATGCGCCCAAACACGATGCCGTTGGCGCTTGACAGGCCACCAATGCGATCGGCCCCGTGCATGCCGCCTGTCGCCTCGCCGCAGGCATAGAGGCCCTCAACGCCCGTGTACGCGCTCTTGTCGATTTTGATGCCGCCATTGGCGGCGTGGGCATACATCGCCACACGCATCTCGTCGGTCGGCGCGATGCCGTGCTCGTCTTGTAGCCAGGTGGCAAAGGTCTGCACAAACTCGGGGACGTCCTCGCGGGGGAAGTCGTAGTGGAGCGCCAGACCTTCGGTACCCGCTTGATCGATGGCAAGATCGATGGCGCGGGAGGCCAAGCGCGAGGTGAAGGGACCATATCCGGAGCGCTGGTCAAGCAGATCGTCTAGCTTTTCGTCGGCAATATCGACCGGCTGGTCTACATGTACGTAGCGCCAGGTCTTCTCGTTAAAGACAAGGTTGCGCTTGGGCTCGATGAAGCCCGGCATCATCTGCATGAACTCTATATTAGTGAGCGTTGCGCCGTGTGCCAGCGCGATGGCCTGCGAGGAGCTGAGCACGTCGGCGGAAGTGAGGCTTCGCTCGAACAGGCCACCCGTGCCGCCCGCAGCGATGATGGTGGCCTTGGCTGCCATAGGTACGAGATGCTTGTTTGTGCGGTCGTAGAGTACGGCGCCGATAATCTTTCCGGTTGTGTCCTCAACAAGGTCGATAAGCTCGTGGCTGGGGAGCAGGTGAATGCCGAGAGACATGATCTGGGCCGCACACGCGTCCTCAAGGGGCTTGCGGGTAAGGCCGCGCCAATTGCGTGCCTTATGGTCGAAGCAGGGGATAAATTGCTTTTGCAGGGCGCTCTCGGCGCTTTGCGGGCGTTGGAGCTCAACACCTAGATCCTGCT
>CAMOLV010000003.1 GCA_946619045.1 uncultured Coriobacteriales bacterium
CCCCACGTTCGTCCAGCATGCGGCGCAGCTCGTCGGTGTCGGTCATGAGAACTCCCTTCTTGACCATGGGTAGCCCTCGCGGTCGTAGTAGTCATCGAGCGAGACGCGCGTGTTCATCAGCTCGCCGTCCCTCATGTAGGAGTCGTGGGACAGCACATCTTCCAAGGTGGTCACGTTGTCGTACTCGTCCACCAGCTCCCAATCGCCCGTGGAGAGGTAGCCGCGCAAATCGTCCATGCTGCCGATTCGTGGACGATGCTCGTCAAGAGGCTCCCAGATGTTTTCGCTCGCGCTGCTCCCGTCGAAGTGGACTCGCCAGCCTCCCGACATCTTGCAGACATGCACCTCGTCATAGGTCGGAACCATTCGTGGTTCCTTTCGACGCAGATAGATGTTCGTCCCCATCTAACACTCCTCGTAGTCGCGTCTAACTCCCCACGCGCAGAACCCGTCAGGCGGCACGGGGTTGCGCAGCGGCTCGTCGTTCCAGTAGTCCCACGTCTGGACAAGCGGGCCGTGGCAGTCGAGCGTGCCATCCTCGCACTCGGTGGCATTGGCGCAGTCGCGGCAGCGCACGACTTCCTCGCGCTGGGACCCATAGGGCCACACGTTCTCACGGTCAACCACGTACTCAGCCATCGGACACCTCAACGCTCTTCTCGATTGGGTGTTCTACCATCCAGCGCTTACGAGCCTCTATTACTTTCCGATACGTGTCCTCGTCGGTATCCACCTCCTGTCCCATGACCTCTACGTGGTAGTCTCCATAGAAGTCGCACCGGACCGCCCCGACGCACTCAATCGGAACCGCTATCTCAACTAGCATCTGACACCTCTATTCCCAGCTCGCGTGCCAGCTTCCGTATCTCGCCCATCTGCCAGCACTCGTCCACCTCGCCGTCGTTGCACCGGCGCTTGGTCACGCACCCCTCGCAGCGGTCATAGCTGACGTACTCAGAGAAGCGTCTGCACAACTCCCGCAGCTTGGCGTTCTCGGCCTTTACCTCAGCAACGAAAGCGTCTGTCGGGTCGTACTGCCCGATGTAGTCTTGGAGCCTTGCCGTCACGTCTAGATTCGCTGATTCAAGCGTTCGTGTATACTTCCGCAGCCGCTTGACCTCAGCGCACAGCTCGGCGTTCAAAGCAACTACATCTTTAACTGCTTCCTTTAGCGCGTCCCACTCTGGACGTATCTCGTCAAGCACGCTCATTCCTGCACCTCGATTCCTAGCTCGCGCTCAAGGCTTTCGCAGCGGCGATGGTTGGTGCCTGATGGGTCGTACAGCGGGCAGAACTCGCACAAAGACCCTTGAACACAATACTCAAGTCCGCTCACCAGCTCCCGCAGCTTGGCATTCTCGGCCTGCAGCTCCAGCCTCTCAGCTCGCTCCCGCTGAACGACGGTGTCGGGCTCGTAGTACACGAGCCATGCGGGGTTGCGGAGCCTGACACTAGCGGGGAAGGACAATGCATCGTCTGGGATCCACTCATACTGCGTCCAGTCGCCGATTGTCGGGCCTTCGCTCATTGCTCCACCTCGATTCCCAGCTCGCGCATGCGCTTCCATACCTCGACGCTGAAATCAATCTCTTCCTTACTTGCGTGCGGCTCGTCTGGCACGACGCAGTAAAAGTCCCACATGTCCCGCACCAACTCCCGCAGCTTGGCGTTCTCGGCCTGCAGGCGTTCGTTCTCGTCGCAGAGACGCTCAGCCTCGATGCGCAGCTCGCCGTTCGTAATGAAGCCGCTCACTCGTCCCACCTCCCCGCCGCCAGCATCGCCATGGCGAGCACGCCGAGCGTGCCGCCGAGCAGAAGCCCGAACGCGAAGCATGCCGTGTGGCTCATGACAGCCTCCTCTCCCAGAAGTCGCCCCCGCAGGGCATGTCCCAGTCCAGCCTGACCGCAATGGGACTCTCGCCGTCCATCCCGCAGATGCCGCACTCACTGCGCAGCTCCGAGCGCAGCGGCTCGGCCACCTCGGCCCACGGGTCGTAGAGCACGCCCATATCCTCGTCCCACCTCTCGCATCGGCGGCACGTGCCGCACCTTCTCTCGTCCATCTCTCTCCTCCCGCGTGGGAGCGGCCCCGCAGGGCCGCGTCCCCGTCCATTGCTGTGCGCCGCAGGGCTTCGCCGTTCCATAGCCGTGCCCTTCGCAGCCGAGCCAAGCCGTCGCAGTGCTCATTATCGCCACGCCGAGCCATCGCGAAGCACCGCTCTGCGAAGCCCTCGCTAGTCGATGTTGCTGAACACGACCTTGCCCTTCTCGTCGGTCACGCGGCAGGCGAAGCGTCCCTTGCCGCTGTTGCGCCACTGTCCGATGCCGCGCATGAAGCCGTACTGCAGCCACTCCACGATCAGCGGCACGAGGTCGGCCTTGAGCGTGCTCACCTTGAAGTCGCACCACGTCCCCTCGGGCAGCGCCTCGGAGTTGGCGAGCGCGACGCGCTCCCCCTGCGGGCCGCTCGCCCTGAGCGGGCGCTGGCAGCTCCCCTCGTCCATCCCCTCGGGGATGTGCAGCACGATGCGCCTCGGCGTCGGGAACACCAGCCCGTCGATTTCCTTCTTGTAGGCGCGGAGCTTGGCCGACTTGCAGTTGTCCCCCTTGCGCAGCATCCCGCAGGCGTCCTTGAAGAAGCCCTTGACCTGGTAGTCCCAGAGCATCGGCCTGCCGTCATCGGTGCGCGGGAAGCGCGTTATGGCCCGCTCCTCCACCTCGTCGGTGCCGAGCGCCTCGACCTCCTCCTTGAGCGAGGGCGCGTCGGGTGCCTTGCTCGCGATGAAGCGCTCGTGAATCTTGGGGTCGCTCGACGCGGTGCCCAGAACCTCCTCGAGGAATACCAGATGCACGTCCAGTGTGATCATTGTCCCTACTCACTTTCGTCGTTGTTGTTCCTTCTCTTTGCGGGTCATTGCTGTGCCAAGCCGTAGCCGCTCCATGCCCTTCGGAGCTACGCCGCTGCGTCGATTCGCTGAGCTGTGCCGCCGCATTGCGGTCTATGCCATCGCCGGACTCGGCAGCGCCTTGCCGCCGCCTTGCCTCCGCACTGCCATGCCATCGATGCTTCGCCGCTGCTCAATGCTTGGCCATTCCACGCCTCGCCTTGGCATGTCGTATCGCTGCGGTGCTTTGCCGCTGCCCTTCGGTTCCCTGCCTGTCCATCGCCACGCAATTCAGGGCTAATGCAAGGCAGTGCCTAGCGGAGCTATGCCATTGCATTGCTGCGCTTTGCCAAGCCGTGGCCATTCTGAGCTTCGCTCTGCCTTGGCGATTCGGTGCGGGGCATTGCCGTGGCCGGGCTATGCTTGGCTCTGCCGCTGCGCGTCCATTGCCATGCCGTCGCGTCGCCGAGATTAGCTGCGCCACGCCCTCGCCTTGCCCCGCGTCGCCGAGCGCATCTATGCCCCAGCGGTGCGTTTCTGCGCTGCGCCACTGCGGCGGGTGGCCCCTCCGTAGTGCCGTCTGCCTTCACGGTGCATCCCCTTCTGCTGCGCGGCCCAGGAAGATCCAACCCGCCGCGCCGGAACCTTTCGCTCGCACGCACCCAGACGGCACCATGGAAGGGCCATCTCCGCCTCCATGGACCTAGAAGTCCACGTCCTGCTCGTAGAGGTCAGGCTCGACCGCCTCCTCGACGGCCACCTGCTCAGGCTCGGCCTCGGCTGGCGCTATCGTCCGCGCCCAGCCCTCGACGCTCGCCATGCCGTTGGACTGGTACAGCCCCCAGATGTACTTGCGGGCCTCGGCGCGGTCGATGCCGACGCTCGCGGCCAGCTCGCACACCTCGGCCATGCGGCCCTTCTCCTCGGGCGTCGGCTGCGTCCTCTCGGGCCTCGGCTTCTCGACCTCGGCCTGCACCTCGGTCGCCTGCGCCATCTCCTCCGAGCTGTACATCCCTTGGAACTCCTGCGGGAAGGCCCCGCGGAGGGCGTGCATCTCGGCGACCTTGACGATCATCGTCCCGGGCATCTTGGCCCAGTTGCTCTTGCCCGTGTTGTACTCGCTGAGCGGGACCTCGCTGTAGTAGGGCTTGCGGCCCTTGCGGTACGCCCGCGCCCAGCCGCCGAGCAGCTGCTCGCCGAGCGTCTTGTAGTACGCCTCGCCAGCGCGGTGGTCGATGGCCCCCTGCGCGGTGAGCACGACCACGCCGACCTCGACGCCATCGTACTCGGGGTTGGAGTCCGCCCTCTTCTGGATGGCGGCGCGGCTCGTGATGATGCTCGCGGGGCCGCTGCCGTACTTGACGAGGTATGCCTCCTTCGTCCATGGGTTGAGCCGCTGCGTCGCGCAGAGCGCGAGGAAGAGCTGGATCTCCTGGTCGGTCGCGTTCGGGCAGAAAGTCTGCCGCACGTCCTGCGGCGTTATCTGGATTGACGCGCCCGCGTCATCCTGGAACTTGACTATCTCGTATGCCATGGCTACTCCTTGCAGCTCAGCTTGTAGTTCTTCCCGTGCGTCAGGATCTTGACCCGCCGCCTGATGCTGTACCTGTTGCAGAAGTCGGTGAACGCGTCGGCCTGCGCGGCGTTGCCGTACCCGGCGAACACGTAGTCAGGCACGGCCTCCCCCGGCGCGGGGCTTCCCATCGTGACCGCAACCTCCTGGAGGAGTGCGCTCTTCGGCCCCAGCGGGGTCCCCATGCGCTCGCACTCCGCGACGTACTCCTGCGGGGTCATGTGCGTCTTGAAAGGCTCGGGGTTTATGCGCTCCTGCTCGCGCTCCCCGCGCTCCTGCTCGAGACGGGCTACCCGCTCCCGCTGCTCCTTTGCCTCCTGCGTGCGCCTGAGCGCCCCAGAGAGGTCGAGCGTGGCGAAGTAGTCGGCCTTGAGCGCGGCCTTGTCGGCATCGTCGTAGGGGCTGCTGTCGATGGTGGCCTCGTCGCTGGCTATGGCCTGCACCGCCTTGTGCATGGCCTCCTCGGCCTGCGCGTCGCTCATCGAGCGGGCGTCCCACTGCCTTCCCTTCTCGGTGCCGAAGCGCACGAGGAGCCGCTCGAACGGCACCAGCTCGGTGAGGTCGGGCGCGTAGTCGGCGTATGCCTCGGCCAGTGCCGCGAGCCTCGCCGACTTCCAGCGGGACTCGTAGGTCTCGACCTCGGCCTTGTATCCGGCGTCTATCGCGTCGAGCGGGGCGAGCGCCGCCTTGACCCGCGCGTCCGCCTCCTTCACCGCGTCCTTGATGGCCCTCATGCGCTCGTCGTAGCGGCCCTTGAGGGCGGCGATGTCCTTTCGAGCGCCCGTGCGCTCGCGCTTGCACTGCTTGTAGTCCTCGTCGGTGACGATCTCGCGCGGCATGTACTCCTGCGCCAGGCGCTCCGCCTCCGAGGTGATGCCCGCGACGAGCTGGTCCAGCCCGCTCGTCGGCTCGATGGCCTCCTCTATCGGCGCGGCCTGTGTCTCGATGACCTCACTCATCCTCTTCCTCCCCCCACGTGATCATGTCCACGATGTCCTTGAGCGGGGCGCTGACCCATGTCTCGGCAGCTTCGGTCGCCATGTCGATGTGGCCCGTGGCCCCACTCACCTTGAGCAGGTCCTCGACGGTGAGCCAGCACACGTTCTCGCCGAAGCTGGCCGGGGCCTTGCCGCCCTTGGCCTGGTAGCCCTTGCCCTTGCGCCAGACGATGAGGAGCACGAAGTCCGCGTCCGCGTTGTAGCGCTCGTCCACCGCCTGCCGCTTGAACTTGTCGAGCCTGTCCGAGGTGAGCCGCTCCACCCGCTTGCACTCCGCGATGCCCTCGTATCCGTGCGCCCTGATGCCGTACACGTCGCCCATGTCGCGGTTGCCGTGCTGCGCCCTGCGCTCGATGCGGGTGTCGCCCGTGCGCTCGCGGAGGTAGGCCACGGTGGCCGTCTCGAACTTGGTTCCTAAATCTTTTGAAGGGTTAGCCATTCTTCTCCCCCTGTTCCCTCGCCTGACGCCACGCCCTGACCATGCGGGCCGCGTGGCGCTCGCTCACGCCGAAGCGCTCGCCGATCATGCGGTAGCTGTAGCCGTGCTCGCGAAGTGCGCTCATGCGCTCGACCTCCTCGGGCGTGAGCCTGCTCTTGCCGACCATCACAGCCACCCCATCAGCCTGCACGCCGCCCAGACGAGCGGCACCCAGCCGTACATGATCGCCAGGGCGATTCCCACGCCCGTGGCGATGGCCGTCTTGTCCATCTGGTATCCTTTCTGCCGTGCGCACTCGTGTGCGCTCTTCCTTCTCTCGCGGCATCGCGCGGCTGGACTCCCTACTCCCCCGCGCGTGCCGCCCTTCCCTCCATCCAAGCCAGCACGTCCGAGCGCCGCGCCCTGCGCGGGCGCTTGCACCCGCTCGGCACGCTGTAGGGCAGCAGCCCCGCGTTCATGGCGTCGTTGATGGCGTGGACGGACTTGGCGGTCATCTCGTGGATCTGCGCCACCGTGAGCAGGTCGGTATGCCTGCCCTCGGCCCTGACGTACAGCGTCCCGTTTATGACCAGCTCGGTCGGCATCTCCATGCCGTGCCTCCCGTCTCCCAAAGCGCCCCCATCGCCGCGCCGCCCCGTCAGGCGGGCGGAAGGTGTCATCCGAAAGGAGGGGAATGTGAGCGACCAGCTGAGAGGGGTCGGTCCCGCCTTTCGACGGTCCGTGCGCTGGTGTCTCCGAAGGGCGGTAACTCCTGCGGAGCATCGCGGTCACCGAAGTGGGCGACGCAGCGGTCGGGGCGCTCTGGGTCGTGTCTGGGTTGCTCTCGTTGCCCTCGGCCTCCGTGTGGCAGCGCAGTCGCCGCGCCCCCTTAGCGCGGCGGCGGCTGCGCGGGCCGTCAGGCGCAACGCACAAGTAAGGTTGACTCTCCGTTCTTGTGAGGTTGACTTACGGCGGCGTGTCGGTGCGGTCAGGGGACCGCCCCGCCGCCTAATGGGGCGGGGTCTCTATGCCGTGAGGGTAACGAGTCTAGTAACGTTACTAGTAAGTAAGTCTTGTATAGTCTTATAGGAAGGCAATGTTGCCTTGCAACTGTGCCGTTTTTGCCTTGCAACTAGTCCGTTTTTGCCTTGCAACTAATTGTTGAAAACTCGACAGTTGCATGTTGTTTTTGCCTTGCAACTAGGTGGGCGGGTACTGGCCAGCGGCTATCACCTTTCCGAGGGTGTCCTCGTAGTGCGGACAGTGGCCGAAGCACCCCCTCGTCAGCTTGGTGAGCACGGGGACTCGCTCGCCGTCTGCGGTCGTGATCGTCTTTCCGCAGAGCGACCTCAGCGACCGGGTGAACACGTCGGCCCGCATTCCCATCTTCTCCTCGGCGGTATCGGCTGGCATCCAGCACTCGGTTCGGCTCCTGTCCTTCGGCAGGCCCATGACCAGCGCCGTGTAGGCGCATATCTCGGTACCCGTGGCACCTGCCTCGAGAAGCCCCCGGAGCATGGCGCTGCTGACCATGGTGAATGCGAACCTCGCCATGGTTCTATGCGATTCCCAGCAGCTTCTCGGCTGCGGCCACCACCTCGGCCAGCTCGGGCAGCATGCGGTACTGCCAGATGAAGGCCGCAAGCTCGCCCTTGGCCTTCTCAAGCTCGCCCTTGCCCTGTGCTTCCTCTAGCTGCTTGCGCAGTCGGTCGTTCTCGTCGCTGAACATGCGGTTTCCGCTTTCCAGCTCGCGGGTTCTGCGCTTTAGGTCTGCGTAGTCATCTGGCACGACCTCCCGCACGACCTCCCGCTCCACCACCTGTTGCTTCTGGGCGAGGTCATACAGCTCATCGTTCTGCTTCTCGAGCGCAGCCACCTCGTCACGCATGTCGCTCAGCTTGCCCCTCAGCTCAGCTGCGTCGTGCTCGGCCTCGTCGCGCTCCTGCTCGGCCTGCTTCTGCGCGGCTTTAATGCGCTGGAACGCCTTGTTGGTGCTCAGCCTGCCCTCGTCCCAGTCGGCGAAGTCAGCGGGATCGAGCAGTTCTGAATTGTCGGCCACATAGAGCGTCTTGCGCGCTTGCTCGCCAGAGATGCCGAACTGTTCGGCGGCTTTGTCGCGGG
Organism: uncultured Coriobacteriales bacterium; assembly: GCA_946619045.1. Lineage (GTDB taxonomy): Bacteria > Actinomycetota > Coriobacteriia > Coriobacteriales > Atopobiaceae > RUG721. Next base: position 7,995 of record CAMOLV010000003.1, read on the forward strand.
CGCGACCACTCTCACCTGTGGCAAATGTTTGCCGGAGGTCTGTACGTACTCCGCTCCGCTCCTTGGCTTTCTCACTCTCAATAGCCATCTGCCTACGGATGCCCTCTGCCAGCTCGGAGCCGGTGAAGTTGCGGCGAACCGTGTTCTCGGACAGCTCGATTTCAATGTCCTGAGCCTCATCCTCGGATTCGACCATACGGACGTCCACCTGCGACCATCCGAGCAGTTTGCAAGCCCTCAGTCGGCGCTCGCCAGCCAGCAGCACGTGCCTATTGTTGATGGTGATGGGATTGAGCAGACCGTTCTTCTTGATGTTGTCGGCCAGCTCGTCAATGTCGCCGAAGTCCTTGCGGATTCGGTCGCCAACGATGATCTTGTCAATGTCTATAAGCATGTCGCATGCTCCTTACTCGTAGCCGAGAAAGATTTCGGGGAATCTCTCAGGGTTCTTCCCGCCAGGAGTAAACGTGAGGCGCTTCATCTCGTCTCCGCGCATATAGGCGTTCCACGTCTTGATGATGTAAGCCGCAAGAACGCTGTGCTTGAAGACGCCCCTGCCGTGGCTTCTCATGTCGGCTGCGTTCTCAACAAATTTTTGCTGCAAGAGCCTAACGGGCATGCAGGCTGCGCTCTTTCCTGCAAGCTGCGCCACAAATTCGTTGAAGTTCTCGTCGCCAGACTTGCGGAACTCGTCAAACAGAGCGCCGAGAAGTTGAATAGGCACGCCCTTGTAACGATTCGTGACGAGCCGTATGGGCTGGATCAACGGCTCTATGCGGTCATCGTGCTGTTCATGGATGAACCTGCGTTGCGCCTTGATGGAGCGCTTCGTAGCATTGTTATCAAAGAGGCTTGTCGTGATGCCCATGTCGGCTTTGCGCATGAGAATCTTTCCGATCGTGGAGACGTCGGTGTAGTTCTTGTAACCGTCCATCTTGATATAGTCGGCAAGATGACGCCTTGTGCCGCTGTCGATAGTGTCTTGGGTATCGCCTTGGACACCGCGAACAATTACGGCATCGATGGTTTTCCCTGTTTTGACGCAGGATGTAAGCCTGTGCTGCCCATCAAGGAGGTTCCCGTTGATGTCGAAGATGATGCTCTCGCCATTGAGCGACCACTCGTCGCCGCTCATGGACTCTTCGAGCGTGCTAAGCGGGACGCTCTTGATCTTGCGGTTCTTGACATTGGTAGCCAGCATCTTCTTCGCAGTCTCAGGTGTAATGCGTTCGACGCTCACGCTGACTTGCGGGTATTCATGCTCCACGTTCTCACCGTACACATACGGGAACGACATTTGCAGTACACTGTTGTTAGTCATCGGTTAGTCCCTTCTAACCACCTTGCCCTCGCCCGTGCCAGCGGTCGGGGGCTTCTTTTATGCCGAAAGTTCGAGTTTCTCGTACTCTCGCGGCGCAGCTACACCAATGCCAGCAGGTAGTCGACCTTCTTGCCATACAAGTTGGCCATGGCCACTAGCTTGTCGGCATCCGGCGAGGTCTCGCCACGCTCCCACGCGTACAGCGTGGTGATGGAGACGCCCAGCTCGGCGGCGGCGCGTTCTGCGCGGACGTTGGCCTCCTCGCGGGCCTTGCGGTAGTTCTGTTGTGCCATCGGTTCCTCCAATCGAAGTGATTACGCACGCATGGACGCATCCATGCGGCCTCGGTTGTCAGATACCCACCCGTTTCTTGCCATACGAGAACACGGGCAAATCGCTTGCAGTTGTCAAAGAACTCGGCGCTGTGCGCCCTGATGGATGGACACTGGCGGCAGTTCATGTCCATCCGTCAGGAAGCGCAGGTGGTGGAGTTTAGCCCCTCCACCGTGGGCTTTTGCGCCCCGCTAGCTGTTGCGGATGCAACCCATCACGCGGTTGTCTTTGGTGAGAGTCACCTGGTAAACGACCTTGGGGCACCAGTCATAGGTGACCTTAAGCTCGCATCCGAGAACCTCGAAAGCCTCCTCATATGTGTGGAGACGGATTCCCAGTCTCTCGGTCTTGCGGTCGCGCATCTTGGCGTACTTGGAATCGGTTTCGTCCATGATGAGGTCGATTCCCTCCCAATAAGCCTCGACGCTGCCTTTCAGTGCCTCCCAGAGTTTTTCAGCCGCACCCTGAAGGGCACCGTCCTCAATCGCGTCGAACGTGTTCGCCAGCTCCTCGCGCGTGTAGGTGATGGACTCGAATTTCTGGCTGCGGATGTACTCGGCGGTGGTCATTGCGCGTCCCTTCTCTCCTTGTTTCTTGCCCTACACCTAATAGTACGGGTTTCTCGTACTTTTGCAAGGGTTTTCTTGCAATAATTTACTTGACACGGATTTTTTACAAAGGAGGAGTCCATGAGCCTTGGAAAGCGCATCGCGTCCATGCGAGGTTATCGCAGGTTCACGCAGGAGGAGCTGGGCGGCATGGTCGGCGTGTCGAAGCAGACAATGAGCGGCTGGGAGCACGACACGTCGCGTCCCAACGCCGACTACCTCCGCGCCCTTTGTGTCGCGCTCGGGTGCAGCGCAGACTACCTCCTCGAACTCACGGACGATTACCGCAGGGAAATGTAGAGACAGGAGGTACATCATGAAGGTAGGATTCCGCAAGCCGTCCGTCAGCCGCTCGATTAAGGCCCGAACCACCGGGCGCGCGAAGCGGGCCGTCAAGCGCTCCATCGTGCCGTTCTATGGCCACAAAGGCATGGGGCTGCTCCACCCGCTAAAGGCCGCATACGGCTGGGTCTACCGTCGCATATCATTTGGCTGGCGCGCGCTCCTCAACATGTTCAGGAAGTAGCCATGCCACGCCGCAAGAAGCGCAGCGCGTGGGGTTCGCTCACGCAGGTGGACTCGTCAACGTGGAGGATAAGGTACTGGGGCAAGGACTCCAACGGAACGTACCGCAGGATGAGCTGCACACTCCGCAACGCTTCCCGCCTCGACGCGGAGCGCCGCCGCTCCGAGCTGATGCTGGACCACTCCGAGGACGCGCCATGCCCCACGGTCGGGCAGGCGTGGGAGCGGTGGGTGCTGCCGTCCTACGAGCGGCGCGTGGACGAGGGCGGAATGTCCGCCCACACCCTCGTGCAGTATCGCGGTGCGTGGCGCAACCACGTGTCCCCGACGTGGGCCGACGTGCCGCTGGACTCCGTGCGGCCCCTGCGCGTCCAGCAGTGGCTCTCGTCGCTCTCGTGGTCTGCCGCCAACCAGGGCGTGAAGGTGCTCTCCGCCGTCATGGACGCGGCGGTGCGCTACGAGTGCGTCGAGCACAACCCGATGCGCGAGCGCTACCTCATGCCGCCCAAGTCCACCGTGTGCCCGCACGACGCGGGCATCTGGACGCTGCCCGAGCTGTACGGGGTCTGGCGCTCCGTGCGCGGCTCGTGGGTCGAGCCTGCGCTCATCCTCGCCGCGTTCGGTGGGTGCCGCGTGGGCGAGTCGCTGGGCGTGCTCGCGGGCGAGGTCGAGCTGCGCGAGGTGGGCGGCGTGGACGTGGCGCTCGTCTCCGTCGCGCGGCAGGTGGACAAGTCGGGAGCCGTGATCGACGCGCTCAAGACCGCCGAGAGCCGACGCGTCGCGGTGGTCGCGGGGAGGGCTGCGCTGCGCCTGTCCGAGCTGGCGGACGCACTGCCGCCCGACTGGTACCTCACGAACGACGGCGCGGGCGCACCGCAGGCTCAGGCGCGGCTCATGCGCCAATGGAAGGCCATGGGGCAGGCCCACCCGTTCCGCAACCTGCGCAACTCGTGGCAGACGTGGATGAGGTGGGACGCGGGCCTGCCGCCGTACTACATCGAGCCGCTGATGGGCCACCGCCTGGCTGGCGTGACGGGCCAGCACTACGACCGACCGACCGCCGAGGTGCTCGCTGGCGCGGTCGCGAGGGCCTATGCCGAGCGCCCGTGGGACGATGGATGGGAAGAAATGGGACGGGAGGACTGATGTTATAGCGTTTTACCTGCGGTTTTGTAGCCCGTTCTATACTTTTATATTGTAGCAGAGTCATGTCCATACATGTCCGCAAGTGTCCCTACCTGCTGTTTCGCACTTCGCGGCATTTCGGGACACGTCGAAACAAGCCGTTTCTGGCCCACTTGGGACGCGCTAGGGACGCAAAAAAGCGCCCCTCCCCGCGTGATGCGGGAAGGGGCTGTTTGTCAGCTTTGCGGGTAGACGAATCTCTTCTCCACGGTGTAGTACAGCGGCCTGTGCCGATGGTGCTCGCGCTCGCTCTCGCCAGCGTCCACCGCCTCCTCGTAGGTCTTGAACGGGCCGCGCTCCTGCGTGATGCCGCGCAGGAAGTGGATGATCGTGTAGAACCTCGCAGCGCTCATTCCGCCCACCGCCCGTCGTTGAGCGAGCGCTGCAGGCACTCGGCGCTGTGGTGGCCGAAGTCCCCGTCGATGCTGCCCTTGTAGTAGCCCCACGCTCGGAGCTGGCGTTGCAGCGCGTTGGTGGTCGCCCTGCCCCAGCAGCCGTCGATGATGCCGTCGTATAGCCCAGCGTCCCTCATGCGGCGCTGGACGGCCAGCACAAGCGAGCTTCCCTCGCCGCCATGCTCAACCGACCAGACGTTGCGCCTGTAGGAGTCCTCGGACTCGAGCTGGCCGCTGATGATGCCGTCCACCACGGCCATGCCCATCTGCCGCTGCCACTCTCTGATGGTCGCGGGGCCGACCGCACCGTCCACGGCGATGGTGCCGCCCTTGGAGCCGTCGTAGTCGGGGCGCACGCCGATGGTGACTTGCGAGACGTAGCGCAGCTTGCGCGCCACCACGCCGCCCGACGTGTTGCCCTCGATGGCGTGGAACGACCAGCCGCCGTCCACCCACTCCTCGAACACGCCGATGTGGTCGCCGCCACGGTCGCCGTCCCAGTCGTAGCCCACCATGTCGCCGGGTTGCAGGTCGCTCGGCTCCACCTGGCGCGAGAAGCCGTCGCGTCGGTCGATTGCCACGGCGCGCGGGAAGCCCTCGCACGTCACGCCCGACTCGCTCAGGAGCCAGCTCGTGAAGCACGCGCACCACGGCGTGCTGCCGCCGTCCACGTAGGCCCACGAGCCGCCCCAGTACGCCTCCCAGTACTTGCGGCCAGACGTGGTGCCTATCTCGCCGCGCGCGAGGTTCAGCAGGTCTTGTGCGCTAGGCATTGCCGTCCCCCTTGTGCAGTCCGTCCTTGGAATGCGCGAGCATCTGATACCATTCCGTGTCGCTGATCTCGGGGTGCATCTCGGCGAAAATCTCCATCAGGCTCCCCAGCTCCATGAGGATGAGCGCGACGCACACCGTTATGAGAACTGGCTGGAATCCCAGCTCGAGTCCGCCGAGGAGCATGGCGTCAACCACGTCGGCGGCGACCACGATGCCGAAGTTGCCCAGCTTGCGGATTAGCCCCTGCCTGAACTCGTGCGAGGAGAAGTCGTGCTGAATGAACCATGCGTTAAGCGAGCCGAACAGCACGTCCATCAATGCCAGAATCATCAGCCCGATGATTGCGACCTGCGCCTTGGTGTCGCTGACGGGCTGGACGAAGTACAGAAGCGGCTCCATTACTCGCCCTCCGTCTCAGGCTCGGGCGTCGGCTCAGGCTCAACCTCGTGCGTGTAGCACTTGGACTCCATGAGGAAGCCGTCGGCGGTGAGCATCATGGCCGCGTGGATTGGCTTGGTCGAGTTGGCCGCTGCGGCGAGGATGGTGTGGTAGCGCGACTCGGCCTTGAGCCTCTCGTCGGGGTTGGAGAACGACTGGGACTGGACGCTGCCGATGGAGCCGTCCGCGTTGGTCTGGATTTCGATGACGAGGTAGCGGGGATTCATGCTGTGCCTCCTTTAGGCTAGGGCGGCGAGTTCCGCCGCGATGGTTGTCGTGCGGACGTTGCCGCCTATCGTGACCGCCTCGCCCACGGCGATGGCGGAGGTCACCTTGACGAGCTGCCCGTCGAGCGTGAGCAGCGTGCCGACCGCGTGGCTCGCCGTGGCGGGGCTTGTCTCGGTGGGCGCGAGGTTGCTGGACGTGGACTCGGCCACCGCGTAGCCGTACCTGAGCACGCTCGGTGCGCTCGGCACCACGTAGGCCGTGAGGTCGGGGGCGGGGAGCAGCGCGGGGTCGAGGTGGCCGAGGTCGATGGTGACGGGCGTGGCGAGCTTGTAGTCAACGGTGACGGGGTTGGCGGCGAGCCACGATGTGAAGTCCGCAAGCGTGGTGTACGGCGTTATGACGGTGAAGCTCGGGTGCGTGTCCTGCGCCGAGAAGGTACACGTCCCCTGCTCCTTGTTAGCCTGCAAGGTGCTGAGCGTCACGAAGCGGTAGTGGCTGGACATAGACGAGGTGAAGAGGGTGGTGCCCTTCCTGATGTTGGCGTCGAATATCGGCTCCGTGAAGTAGCAGTACTTGCCGTTCGTCGGGTCGGAGTACGACGCGCTGGACGAGTACCTCCATCCCTCGTCTCCGCTGCCGTCCAGAACCGCATGTCCCACCCGCTGAGTGAGCACCGCGTGGCCCCACGCATCGACCACTACCTCGTCGCGCGTCCCGTCAGGCAGCGAGCGCATGGCGTGGCCTTGCAGGTCGATGGGGATGACGGTCTCGGCGTAGGGCTGGTATGCGTGCTCCGTGCCGCCCAGCTCCAGCTGGACGTTGGAGAACGTCACATCGCCAGCAGCAGACGCGCTGCCCGTGACGAAGAAGGAGAGGTACACGTCCTCGGTGACCGTGTAGGTGACTGACAGGTGGCGGGTGCCAGAGGTGACCTGTGCGCTCATGGCCGCTATGACGTTGCTGCCAGAGCGCCTGAATGACAAGAAGCCCGTGCCAGCGGCCACGGTCACGTCGGCGCTGAGGGTGTAGGTCTGCCCCATGCGGAGCAGGCCGAGCGCCATGAGGGTATTCACCATGTTGTTGACAGTATCGCCTGTGGACGCACCCCTGAAGATGCCGTTCTGGGCCGTGCGCACCCTGAACCCATCCTCGGAGCGCTCGATGGTCGTTAGCGTGCCCTCATACACGAGCTTCGGGTTGAGCATGTTCCTGCCGTGCGCCGCAAGCGCGGCCCCGTTGCCCCAGCCATGCGGCACGTCCCCCTCGTAGCAGCTGATTCGCACGCGTCCGTCCACGACCGTGCCAGCGGCAAGACCGCCGCCGATTAGCAGGCAGACGCGGCTGATGCCGTCGCAGCTCATGGTGAACGCGCCCGACATGCTGAGCTGCCATGGCTTGTTGGTGTCACTGCCCACGGTGGATAGGCACTGGAACTGTATGGTGGTCGGCATGTCCTCGGCCTCGTAGGTGAACGCATACGAGCCTGCGGGGAGCATGTACTGCGTCTGGTTCGTGCTGCCCCAGAGCAGCAGCAAAGCCGCGCCGCTGCCCGTGGCGGTGCCGCTGACGCGGAACCAGCCCTGTCCCTCGTAGGTCGCTGTCAGCCCCCTGTTTGACGCACTGATGCCAACGGGGTCTAGGAGCTGCGGCGTGACCGACTGGATGGGAACGGGGCTGTCGGGCGTGGGCGTGCCGTCCTGCGTGCTCCTGCCGTAGACCTCGATACCCAGCGGCCCACCGCCTGCGGAGTCGGTGACGCTGTGTACGTCAGACTCCGCCGTTGTCTTGCGCGGGATGTTGGGCAGCATCGTCTCAAGCCACTGCTCGCGCTGCAAGATGCCGCCCTTCTGGATGAGCTTGTCATCGTCCAGAGAGTTGTCCTGCACGGTCGTAGTCCACTCGGGGTGGGCGGCGAGCTGCGCGTCCACCTCGTCCACGACCTTCTCGGGGATGGTCGCGGTCATGTCGTTCAGCGAGTCGATGGCCTGCTGAATCTGCGTGCTGTAGTTCTCGCCCACCCCCGCGTCGGAGGTCGCGTCGCGCAGCACCCGCACGGTGAAGTCCTGCGTGGACGCTATCACGGTCGAGCCGCTGAGAATCTGGAAGTAGGCGTTGTCGGTCGTGCCGCTGGCGCTCGCCGCCTGCGTCTCGTCAATCGTGACGGTCGCCACGCCGTTGGAGAACGTCGCGTCCTTCTCGTAGAAGTGCTCGCCGTCAGGCAGGCGCATGCGGATGCGTGCGGTGTAGCTCCCCGTCAGCAGCACGCCGTGGTCGTAGATGGTGGCGATGATCGTGGTGCCGTTCTTGTCCCCCTGGCGGATGCGCACCCAGTCGTTCTCGAACCTCTTGTCGAGGTCGAGGTTGAGCCTGAACGTGTTCATTGGCCCCCCTATCTTGCGTAGATTACCCAGTCGGGCGTGACAGCGGTGCCGTCCACGTATGCCCCCACGGGCGTGAATATCGAGCTGGAGATGCGGAACACCGCCGTGCGACCGCGAGCCGCCGACGATGCCCAGACGCCGCCGCCCATGTACCACTCGACCTGCGTGGTCGTGAGCTGCGCGACTGGCACGACCATCGATGACCAGTAGTTCGTGCCGTTGCGCATGAACACCATCAGCTCGCTGTACATGTACTCGGTGCCGTTCACCAGCCCGTACAGGTCGAGCGATACAGGCGTTGTCCCCGTCGTGGTCGCTATCTCGTGCCACCTGTAGGCGTTGGCCCCGTAGGGCGTGCCGTCCACCTGCACGCCGAACTCGATGGACTCCGCGTTGCCGCTGCGCGTCGAGAGCCAGAAGCCCCTGGTCGTGTCGTAGTGCAGCTTGTTTCCAGCGGTGTACCCGACCTCGAGCGAGGTGCCGTCCGTCGAGAAGTGCGGCTCGCCGCTCACGCCGTAGTTGACGTAGCGCGCGCCGTTGCTGTCCACCGTGAACCACGGGGCCACCAGCGTAGGCTCGCCGTCATTCCACGTGACGTAGACCACCTCGAACGCGCCGCTCGCGTCCACGAGCGCGGCGAAGTCCGCGCCCTCGCGCACGACCAGCGTGCCGTCCGTGGTGTCCCTGATGAGGGTGTTCAGGCCGTCAACGTCCTGGATGACAGTCGTGAGGGCCCTGCCGCCCACCTCGATGGTGTCGTTATCGAGGTCGATTGACACGGTGCCGTTGGCGCTCGTGATGGTTCCCGCGACGAGATGCGCCGCCGTTACCAGCTCGGATGCGACGTGGCCGGACACGATGACAGTTTTCCACTGCCAGTTGCCCTGGCTGTCCTTGCTGTCGGCGATGCGGATGTTACCACCCTTTATCTCCACGACCTTCGTGGCCTCAGCGCCCACGGCTGGGTCGCTGACGGGCGCGTCGTATGTGCGGATGCCCTCGCCCTCGGTGGTGTACGTGTAGCCGCCCGTGAGGTTGGCCTGCTCGTTCAGGCGCGCGATGAGGTCGGACACGTACTCGCTGGACGCCTGCCGCTCGCCGCTGTTCGCGATCATGTCGAGCGCCGTCTGGCCAGCCTGCGCGATGGACGCGAGCTGCGAGCCGAGCGAGCTGGGGACGTTGGAAAGCGTCACCACGTTCTGCGACGGGTCGAGCAGGTCGACCTCCACGCGCACGCAGCGCGTTTCCATCTGGATGCCCGACTCCCCGAACGCGGTGTCCACGACGATGACCTCATCGCCGCACGCGACGCCGCCAGAGGTGCCAGCCTGCGCGAGCTGAACCACGTCCAGCTCGTAGCTCGCCTTTGGGCGCGTCCACTCGTGTAGGTTGGCCTGCGCCCACGCCAGCAGCTCGGCTGGTGTCTTTGCGTTGGGGTTCTCGACGTGCTGGACGGGGTACTCCCACCCGCCGCTGCCGTCAGGCTTGCGGACGAGCGGCACGACCTCGGCGTCCTCGAGGTAGTCAACGCCGCCGTTCACGTCCTCGATGGTTATCTTGCGCCCGTAGCCGCCGCTGTCCAGCTCCTCGCCAGCGCCGAGCGGGATGACCCTGCACGTCCACGGCTGCTCGAGCACGTCGCGCGTGATTCCCACCACGTCGTGCCCGTAGTCGTATCGGCGCGTCGGTGTCTCGGAGCCTACATGGTTCAGCAGGCTGACCCTGCGCGTGACCGCCCAGTCCTCAGTGACCGCGATGTCGGCGCGCAGCTCGCCGCCCCACGTCTCCACGAGGAGCTGCATGGCCTCCCAGCCGCTCTTGCGCCAGAAGGACGCGCTGGCGAGCGTGGTCGGCTCGACCGTGCCGACCGTCCACCTCGCCGTGCCTTGCAGGGCACCCCTGAGCGCGACCGTCGCGCTCGCTGGCACCCCCGACGTTCCAGGCATCGCCGTGGTGGTCGTTTCGTCCAGGTCTACCTGCACCGACCACGGGCAGTAGTAGGTGTGGGCCACCACTGTCGGCCCCAGCCGCGTGGACGAGATGCCATACACGACGTACTCGTGCCAGATTCCCGCGTCATCGCGCCACAGCAGGCGGTCATCCTTGGCCAGCTCCTGCGTAGTCTCGATGACGATCGCGTGCTCGCCGTTGACCTCCTCTATGACCTTTGCGGACAGCATGCGCCCTTGGTCGAGGTCGCCGATTGGCTGCCAGTCGTGCGTGAATGCCGTGATGCGCACGCTACCACCACCTGTCCGTCACGCTCGCCACGACGGAGGTTCCGCCGTTCGTCACGGTGATGACGTTCTCCCCGGGCTGCGCGTGCAGCCACCTGGACGATGCGGTGAGCACCTTGGTGGTGCCGTTCACCGTGACCACGCACTCGCTGGACTTGATGGACACGGCAGCGCCAGCGGGAACTCCGCTGACGCTGAGGGACTGGCCCGTGGTCGTGTTCGTGACGGTGAGCGTGCCAGCCCTGGCACCCGTGACGGTGATGTCGATTGGGGCCTCGCACGAGCCGCCCACGAGCAGCGTGGTGGACGAACCGAGCGTCCACTCGTGCTCCTCGCCGTAGAGCCACGGGTCGGGGCAGACGAACGAGACGTGCGCCGCGTCGGCGTTGAGGAACGCCTCGAGCGGCTGCTCGAGCTGCGGCACGGCCAGACGCCACAGCCCGCCCTCGTCACCGAGGACGAGCTGCGCAGGCTCGCGCACCGCGAGGATGGACGCGAGCGAGCGGACGGCGCGCATGCGCCCCTCTCGCGTATCGTCCATGAAGTACAGGTCGGCCTCCACGCTGCGCGGCAGGGCGCGGGTGCCAGCATAGACCGCGCCGTCGCGCCCCATCACGTCCACCAGCGTCGGCTCCCACGTGGGCAGGTCGCGCGTCACGTGGTACTCGACCACGAACTCGTCGGCTAGGTCGTGATCATTGAAAACCAGGCACATGCTCGGCTCCATCACAGCCTCGACCTCCTAACGCGCTCGGCCTCCTCGTTGATTGCGCGACCGATGGCCGATATGTCGCGGTCGTTGCGCACGATGAACGTGTTTCCGGTGATGGTCACGCCGTCGTTGCCCACGTCGATGAGGTCTGCGACCGTCTCCGCGAACGGGCGGACGTAGCGCTTGTTGGTGAGCGGGATGATCGCCTCGGCCCCCGCCTCGCCCGCGATGTGGCGCGTGATGTCCACGCCGCGCCCGGGCCTGTTGGCGATGAAGCCGTCCGCGTGCTTCTCGATGATCGCGCCACGCGCGAACGCGCCGCCAGTCGCGGAGAACGGGATGGACGTGAACGCCCACCTCGCATACAGCTTTTGCAGCTTCCTCTCCGCAGGGTCGGTATCCGCATACGACGTGAACGTGATGGACGAGCCGTTCCAGTTGCGGCGCAACTTGGACAGCTTGTTCTCAGCAGTGCTCGTGTTGGCCTCGGAGTTGAGGGTCATCTTGTAGGACTTGTTCCACGCGTTCTTGATGCGCGTGCTCGTGCTCTCGGCACTGCTCGCGGCGTTGCCCGTGGAGGTCTTGACGCTGCCCTCGAGAGCGGACATCCTGCTCGCCGTCGTGCTCGCGGCGTTCGTCATGCCAGTGCGGACGCTGGACTCGAGCGCGGACACGGACTTGGAGCCGTTGGCCTGCATGGTGGTGAAGCTGCCGGACACGCCGCGCTGCATGGTGTTGCCGCTGCTCTGCGCGGACGTGGCCATGGACGTGAACGTCTTGGACACGCTGCGCTCGGTCGCGCTGGCGGTCTTGGTGACGCTCTTTCCCGTGTTGGTGAACGACCTCTGTATGTCCTTGCCGAAGCTCTGGATGCTGCCCAGCGGGTCTTTGAGGAAGTCCCCTATCTTGCCGAAGGACTCGCCCAGGAACTCGAGCGCGCCCGTCACGATGTCCACCAGCTTCTCGAACGCGTCGGCGCAGAGTTGCGCGGCGTCCGCTAGAACAGGCATGACCGCCTCGGCTATGTCGGCGAGGATGGGCGCGAGCGCCTCAACCGCCTTTGATGCGGCCTCGAACGCCTTGGCGAGGATGTCACCGACCGCAGAGCCTATCTGCTGCGCATAAGGCGCGAGCGGCGCGAGCCTGTCAATCAGGCCGCTGATTGCCCCGCCGATGCGCTCAACGCTCGGCTGAATCTTGGCCACGGCACGCGAGAACGCGCCGTCCGTCACGCCGTCCAGCAGCTCGGTCATGGCCTGCATGACCTTCGGTGCGTTCTCGGCGATTGCGGGCGGGACCTTCTGGATGAGCGCGCCGACCACCTTGACGAGGCGCGGCCCCGCGTTCTCCACGACGGCGAGCGCGCTGTCCACGACCTCGCCGACGCGGGCCTCGATGTTGCCGTCATCCTTGCCCAGCTCGGTGAGCAGGTTAGTCCACGACGCCTTGGCCATGGCGAGCGAGCCGCTTATGGTGTGCTCTGCCTCGCGCGCGGTGTTGCCGGTTAGGTTGAGCGCGTCCACGCCACGTTCCAGCATGCCCGTCACGGCCTGCTGATACTGGTCGATGGGCACCTCGGTCAGCTTCTTGTACTCGCCGCTGAGGAGTCCCGCCGCCTGCGCCTGCTTGAGGAAGTCGGCGCTTGTCGCGGGCAGGATGCCGCTGAACTGGTCGGCGATGGACTGGTAGCTGGACGTCGAGCGCGTGATCATCTGGTACTTGTCGTTCAGCTCGTCCAGGTTGCGGCCCGTGCCGCTTGCGTAGTCGGAGATGGCCTGCATGCCGCGTTTTGCGGTGTCATAGCCTCGCTCGTCCCCCATGGTGGCCTTGAACGCCGCGCCGACCTGGTTGATGGACTCCAGGTACTCGTTCGCGGACATGCCCATGTCCCTGTAGGCAGCCTGTGCGTCCGCCGATATTCTCCCGAAGTCCATCTGCGAGAATATCTGCTCGGCTCCGCCCGCGAGCTGCTCGTACTGCGCGTAGCTGTCCAGAGCGCTCTTGGAGACGGCAGCAGCAGCCGCAGCAGCCGCGACGGTTCCAGCCGTCGCCGCCTTGGTCACGGTGCTGATAGTCTTTCCCAGCGCTGAGGACAGCTTGCCCGTCACGCCACTGAGTCCATTCAGGAGTCCGTTGCCGAACGTCTTTCCCGCGTTGGTGCTGATGGACTCGATGCCGAGCTGCTTGGAGATTTCGCCCTGTATTCCCTTCATTGAGGGGATGATGGTTACGTATGCCTTGGCCACCTCGATGCCAGAAGCCATTCTTCACCTCCTAAGCGTGTTCGGCCCACCACGCCTCGAACTCTGAGACGGGGATGGGGTCGCGCCCGAGCTGCCGCTCGTTCGTCGGCTTTCTCCACGGCCTGCGGTAGGGCTTGGCCTGTCTTGCCGCCCTGCCCGTCCCCTTCGCAACTACGTTGTTGTTGAGCTGCGAAATCGCGTCGTAGATGTCCGCGAGAATCGCGGCGGTGGCGTTGCCGTTGGCCCACATCTCCTCGTCGGAGGTCGGGCGCAGCTCGCGGCTCGTGGCGCTCGTGCGCGGTAGGTACAAAAGAAAATGGCGGAGCGCCCCCCACGAGAGCGCCCCGCCGAGGTCAGCGATTGTGAACCTTGTCAAAGTCATGAGGTCGTAGTCGATAGCTGGCCCGTGCTCGCGCACGAGACGCGCCAGCTCCGCTATTCCCCCGGCGTCGCACCGTCCGCGTCCTCCGTCTCGGCGTTCCACGCGTCGCACAGCGCGCCGAATTCGTCAGAGTTCATGTCACCAACGATGTCCTCGCCGACGTACTCACAGAGCAGGTCGTACATGAAATGCCAGATGGCCTTTCCGCGCTTGTCCTCGTTCTCGATTGAGTACGCGCCGATGAGCCTGTCCATCCAGCGCGTCGGCAGTTCTCCAGCGGTCGGCGCGGAGTACTCCTTGCCGTCCACCTCGACCACGAACGACCTTTTGCGGCTCGTCTTTAGCTTGAACAAGGCTTACCTCCGTTTTCGCTAGGCCGTCAGGCCGTCATCCGTGTAGATGTAGACGAGCTGGCCAGCATCGTCGCTGTTCGCCGAGATGGTGACGGGCATGTTGATTGCCTGGTCGGCGGCGAACGTCATGTCGATGCCGGATGTGACCTGCCCATTGGGGCAGAGGACGATCATGCCGAAGTCCCCGTCCTTGATGCGCAGCGCCCACGCGTGCGGCTCATCAAGCGACGCGCCCACGCTGATCTTCATCTGGTTGCCGTGGCCGCTGCCTGCCGCGACGGTCGAGACGTTGGAGTCGCCAAAGACGAACTTGGCGTCCTGGGCGTCCATCTGCAGGAGCGTGCAGCCGATGGTGGCGTCCACGCTGTCAAGCGTGCGGCGCACCTGCTTGCGCGCCCACTCGATTATGCCGTTGGTGGACTTGTCGATGGTGAGCGTGGCGCCGTCCTCGGAGATGTAGCCGCTCATCTCGAAGCTCGCGATTGCGGTCTTTGCCGCCGTGTAGTCGGCGGGGATGGTGGTCAGCACGTCGCCACGGGACAGAGCGCCCACGGTGGCGCTCTGCTCTGGCGTGCCGATGAACACGTTGGCTGCGTTGAGTGCCATGTGTCCTCCTTATGTCTAGTCTTGGTTCCCGACGCTCGCCGCTATGCCCACCCTCGCGGTGAAGCACATACGCGGCAGGTCGGGGTGGTTTGTGTCGTGCGCTGGGTACGGCAGGGCGTTCAACTCCACGCTGCGGCAGAACGCGCCTCCCACGTCCTCGCGCTCCATGGCCTGTAGAGACGCGGCCACGCGCGCCGCCTCGGCTGCGGCCTCCTCCGACGTCTCGGCCCACGTGTACAGCCTGACGTTGAACACGTCGCGCACCACGTCGGCGCGGTCGCCGCCCATGCCCTGCACGAGCGTGAGCGGGAGGCTGTCGGCGAGGTCGTGCGGGAGCGGCTGGGCGCAGGCATGGACGCCCACGGAGTTGAGCCAACGCTGGATTACGTCATCCGCGTCGGCTGGCGTGACGAGCTGCATGGCGCACCCCCTAGATGATGGACTCGAGCGTCTCGCGCTGCGCCTCGGCCTCGGCGGGCGTGGTCGCAGTCGTGCGGACGAACGCGATCTGCCTGCCGCCGCCATAGCTGCCCACGCGCGAGCGCACCTCTAGGCCGTGGCCCCTGGCGGCCACCTGCTGCGCCGCCGACTGGACGGCGCTCTTGGTGCCGCCGCCGAGAAGGATGGCGCGGAAGCCCGCGCTGTTGAACTTGATGGAGTCGGCCACGGCTACCCCCTCCACTCGATGAGGTCGGCCTGCACGTGGCTGACGCGGCCCGTTGGGCTTTCCCACGGCATCGGCTCGCCGTCCACGAGGAACGCGTGCGCCCTGCCCATGGGGTCGGTCCACTCGATGCGGTCGCCAGCCGCCACGTCGGAGAACGGCGGGGCGTAGAGCGTGCCGGCGAGGGCCGTCTGCCGCCTGCCGTCCATGTCCATCGAGGTGGTCGGCGTCTGCACGCTGCACCCGCTGAGGACGTGGCTTTGTGCGTTCGCCCAATCTGGCACGACTGTGCCGCGCGACTCCTTGGACGCGGGGCGCACGACCGTCACGGTGTCATGGCAGAAGCTAGGTAGCATGCGCCGTCACCGCCCTGTACGGCATGAGCGCCGCCATGTCGGAGTCGGTCGCGCTCGTGGCCTCTGCCGCGTATGCGGCCCCCTGCGCGTAGCTGACGGACACGCCGCCAGCGCTCTCGGAGGTCACGCCGTAGGACATGGCGATGGAGCGCACGACCATGGAGCGCACGACCGCCATGAGGTCATCGGGCGTGGCGTCGAAGCCCGCCACGTACTCGACCACGGCGGCTTGCAGCGCGCATGGCACGCACACGTCGGACACGACCTGCCCGATGCGCGACCACTGGCACTCCGCCTCGGTGCCGTCCACGTCGAGCGAGGACACGCCCGTCAGGCAGGTGGTGCGAAGCCAGATGGTGCGCGAGCCGTCGCCGTCCACGACGGCGCGGCAGGGCATCGACGGCGCGACGTGCCAGCCGCAGGCGTTGCGGATGGTCGCGCTCGCAGCCGCGATGGCGCTGTCAACGCGCCCGTCGCTCGCCCACTTGCCGCCCGTCATGCCGTCGAACTGCTCCCGCGTGATGAGGGGCGGCAACGTGCCGTCCACGTCGTAGCCCCATGGGGTCATGGTGTAGGCCATGCCGCCCCCTCCTTACTTGTTGTCGGCCTGCCTGGCCTTGTTGGCCGCCGTGCGCCGCTTGGGCGCGGCCTTGGGCTTCTCGGGCATGGCTAGGACGTAGCCGTCAGGCTGCGTGCCCTCCTCGTACTGGAAGCACAGGCCGCTAGGCGCTCGGTAGATGCGGAGGTCAGCCATCTTAAGCGCTCTTAACCTTGACGAACGCGCCAGGATAGCGCGTGGCGAGGGCGAGGCGCTCCTCCACGATCACGGTCACGCGGTTGTTGGTGCGGTCGTCGTGGTCACCAGTCACGACCTCGACGCGGGTGCCGTCGCCAGCCTTGGTAACGACGGTAGCGCCCTGTCGAAACGCGCCGACGAGGACGGTGCCAGCGGCAACGGCGTTGGTCACGACGGTGTTGAGGCCCCAGAGGCCCGGCTGGCGCACGAGCTGCGCGTTGCCGTACGGGCCGTAGAAGTAGCCGCCGCCGTAGTACTGGCCGCTGGTGCCTCCGTCCTTGGCGAGGCGCAGGGTCTTGTAGTCGGTCGGGTTGATGACGATGGCGTCGGCGTCGAAGTTGGACGCGGACTTGACCTGCATGATGGCCTCGAAGATATTGTCGGCAGTGGGGGCCTGGGCGATGGTGCCGATGCCCGTGGTGCCGAGCAGGGTGGTCATCAGGTAGGACTCGATAGCCTGGTCAAGCTCGAACAAGCCACGATTGTCGATGGAGGAGCGCAGGAAGGCGTTGTCCTCGATCAGCTCGTCCGTCTCGTAGTACCAGCCAGCGATCTTCTGGAGCGTGGCGGTCTTGGAGGCGTATGGGATGTGGAACTGCGGCTTCTGTGCGCCCTCGGCGACGGTGGTCGGCGCGCCCTCAGCGGCTCCGAGCACGAAGTACTTGAGCGCGGTGCCGGAGATGGACTCGGTGCCGAACAGCGAGCGAATCTCGAGGTTGCGCGCCACGTCCACGACGTTCTGGTCAACGACCTCGATGGGCGTGGACATGTGTACGTCGGTAGCTGCCTTGAAGCCGAAGGAGGTGCCAGCGGACTTCGCGGCACCAGCGCGCATGGCGGTCAGGTCGAGGTTCTGCACGGCGAACTCGCCGAGCGTGCGGGCTGCGGCCTTGGCCACGGGCTTGCCCTCGGACTTGCCGAAGGACTTGATGAGGGCCTCGCCCTCCTTGGCGGCGTCGAGAGCCGCCTGCGCGGCCTTGACGGCCTCGGTCGCGGACTTGATGGCCTCGGCGTCACCGTTGGCCATGGCGTCGGCGAGGGCGCTCTTGGCGTCCTCGAGCTGCTGCATGAGCTTGTTCATGGGGTTACTCCTTAGCTAGAGTGTCGATCGCGGCGAGGATTGCCGCCGCGTACTGCTTGGCGCTTTCAAGCCCCTCGGCATCCGTCACCGTCCGCTCCTCCGCCTTGGCCCCGTCAGGCTCCTCGGCGTTGGCGTCAGGCTCAGGCCCGCCGTCAGGCTCGTCTGCGTCTATCTCGTCGGCCAAAAGGCCGTCGATGGCTTGGGTGATGTTGCTGGCCCACTCGCGGACGCGCCGCAGCTCGTCCTCGTCGTCCTTGGAGTTGCGGCGTCCAGCCTTTAGGCCGATTTCCAGCCCGTTGTGGGTGGCCTCGGCAATGGCCCTGGTGAACTCCTCGCGCTGTTCGTCGGTAAGTCCCTCGATGCGCGGGCGCAGCTCGATGGTCTGCGGCTCGCTCTTGATGGACGTGACCACGGCGTGCTGGTTCGCGGGAATCTGTACGAGGCTCACCTCGTAGAGGTCGAGGTCGCGCAGCTCGTAGGCATCCACGCCGCCCTCGAGCGTGACCATGCCCGCCTCGCGCACGGCGTAGGCGAAGCTGAACTGGTAGAGACGGCCCTCGGACGCCAGCTTGCGGGCGTACTGGGCGAGGTCGTTGTCCGCGTCGAACTCGGCGTGGATGAACAGGCCCTTCTCGTCCTCGTGGGCCTCGGTCACCTTTCCGATGTTGTGCATGGGGTCATCGGTGTTGTGGCCGTAGAGCAGCGGGATGGACAGGCCCTCCCCGCCCTTGGCGCGCCACTCGTCCAGGGTGCGTGCGAACGCGCCCTTGGCGATGATGTCGCCGTAGGAGTCAGGCTCGCGGTCGAACGTGGACGCGTAGCCCTCCACGATGCCGTCTGCTGGCATCTGCACGCCCATCTGGGCGCTCTTGAACTTGGGCATCTTGGCCCTCCTTCCGCATGAAAAAGGCCCCTCTCGGGGCCACCTGGTCGCTAGACCTCGCGCACGACCTCTATCTCGCACTGGCACCCGCACACCTCGTCGGGGCCACCCGACCAGTCGCCGGGCCAGTCGAGTCCGTTGGGGAAGCGCTCGTCCACGCCAACGGTCACGCCGTTCATGGCGGCGTGGCTCTTGCGCGGATTGGAGCTGGTCACGACCCACCGCTTCCTCACGCCCTCGACGCCCGACTGGCGCACCGCCTCGAGCGCCGACCAGCCGTTGATGGCCGACGCGATGGCGCTGCCCGCGCTCTCGGTGCGGTTCTCCACGGCGTTCTGGAACACGCCCTCGGGCGTGGCCATGAGTCCCTCGGCACCAGCCGCCTCCAGCTCGAGCGCACGCTCCAGCTCGCGGCGCGTTGTCTCGTTCACCCACTCGGCGCGGACTCGGCACATGTCGCGCAGGAAGTCCAGCGCGCGGGCGAGGTCGTACTCGTCATCGGGCACGCCGAGGAAGCGGAGCGCCTGCACCGCCGCCGTCTGGCTCTGGCCCTGCGCGACCTCGAACAGGTCATCGGTCAACTCCTTGTCCCAGCGGGTCACGTCCCACCAGTCAGGCTCGCCGTCCGCCTTGGACTTGGCGGCGCGCAGCTTGGGCAGGACGGAGCGGGACTGGCGCTCGAAGAACTTGGCGAACACGTCGGCGAACTGCCGCGAGTCCTCGTCCATCGGCTCGGCCTTGTAGCTGACCTCGCTGGACTTGTGATCGGCGCATGCGCACTTGCGCGCAGGCTCGGCACCCAGGCGGTCGATGGTCGGGTCGGTGTCGTTGGGGCTTGCCAACCCTCCCGTCACGACGTTGAGCGGCACAATCAGCTCGTTGCCGCCCTCGACGGCTGGCAGGTTGAAGCGCGCGCGTGCCTCGTTGCGCAGCATAAACGGGCCGCCGACTGCGGACTGCAGCACGCTCGCCTGCTCCTCGAAGCTGCCCTGCAGCTTCACGGCGAGGTCGTACTCGACGTAGTGGCGCACAGGCTCGCCCACCATGGGCAGGAGCGCCGCGTTCACCTTGTCGGTGACCTCCATCAGCGTGGGTGCCAGCGTGTCGTTGTACAGGGCGCGTGCGTTCTCCTTGGCGCTCGCGTAGGTCTGCCCAGAGCCGGGCCAGATGAGCGACGGGTTGACGTGGTATACGCCCGCCACGTCCTCGCGGCCCAGCCGCTTGGCCTCGCTCCACTCCGCGTCCTTGGCGTTGAACTGCACCTGGCGAATCTCCATGCCGTCCTCGAGGATGGGCATGGCCCCAGCGTCGGTGCCGTCGCGCCCCGCCCAGCTCTCGTTCCACGAGCGCTTGAAGCGCTCGAACGCGTCGTTCGTCCACCTCTCCACGTCCTTGGGGCGCGTGAGGTAGGCGTTGAATCGCCCACCGCGCTGCCACATCTGGCGGCGGAAGTGGGCGCTCTCGATTTGCTCGCCGAGTAGGTCGCGCAGGGCCTCCACGGGGCTGGTCTGGCGCATGGGGTCGCTCGGGTCGTAGCCGTGCAGCCACAGGCACACGTCGCGCGGCACCTCGATGCGCCGCTTGTCGGGCGTGTCGATGATGAAGCTGTCGGGTGCCCATGCGTTGCCGCCCACGTATCCGTCCACCCACTCAGGCGGCACGCGCCACATGGCGTATCCGCTGCGCGCGTCCGCGTCGGGAACGATGATGGACAGGTGCATGTCATACAGGTACTTGTCCGCGAATATCGCGCGGCGCATCTCGTAGGCGGTCACGTGCTCGTTGGGACGGGACAGCAGCAGGGCCGCTGGGCTGTCCATCACACGCACGCGGTCGCCGTCCGCCACGCGGTCGTACACCTTCCACGGCACGCTCGCCGCGTTGTCGGCGAGGAAGCCCACGACGGCGCGCAGGTTCGGCTGCGTGCGGTATAGCTGCGCCGTGTCCATCCCCGCCACGAACGTGGACTGTCCAGGCGCGAGCGTGATCTGGTAGGAGGGCGAGAAAGCCGCCCTCAGTCGGTCGAAAAGGCCCATTTGCCCTCCCCTATACGGTAAGGACGCCCCGCTCCGCGTAGGCGCTCTCGAACTTCTTCTTGGGCTGGTCTGGCACGCGTGTGGCAAGCCCGTGCGCGTAGGCGCACGCCACGAGCGGGGATATGTCCACAGGGCTGCGCTTGCGGTCGAAAGCCCACGCCGCGTCGCCCATCAGGCGGGTACGCGCGACGTTCGCGGCCATGTCCAGCGCGGCCTGCGGTCGGTGGCGCACGGGCGTGGCGTCGCTGCGTGCCCCCTCGTCGGGGTCTAGAGCGCTCACCGCGTCCCAGAAGCGCCCGCACCATCCCGCGATGTCGGCACCAGCGACCTCGGTCACCTGCACGCCGTCGATGGCGGAGAGGACGGAGGACATGGACGATGCGGGGGCGCCGCGCCCCTGTATCGCCACCTGCACGGGGTCGAGCGGGTTTGCCACGTCGCGGAACCACGACTCGAGCCACGCGATGCCCGACTCGTATGCCACGACCTCGACGTGCCAGTCACCGTCCGCGCGCTGGCCGCACACCGCGATTGCGCTGTGCCGCCTGTCCTCCGCCACGTCCACGGCGAACCAGACGGGGCTGGACTCTGGCACCTCGCTGTCGGGGTCGATGCCCGCGTCCCACGCGCCTACGGGGAACGGCGGCTCGCTGATGGCCTCAACAAACTGGCAGAGGTTCTCGGTGCGCGCAGCGCGCTCCTCCTTGTTGCGTATGTCGGCGGCGAGGGCGCGCTCGGTCAGGAAGCCGTAGCCGAGCGAGGGGTTGGCCTCGCACCAGCCCTCCCTGTCCCAGATGCCACGGTCGGGGCGCGCCGACCACTCGAAGATGGCGGGCGGCTCCGCGTCCACCTCGTTGCCCTCGTCATCGACGGCGGGCGGCAGCGAGTCCCCCACGTCGCGGCACCAGCCGTCGGGGTCACCGAGGGCCATGTGCGCGAGGAAGCGCTCGTGACGAAGGACGAGCGAGTAGGGGTCGCCCGCGTTGGACGTGCACCAGAGCATGCCAACCCGCGCCTGGGCGAGCGTGGTCGAGCTGATGGCGTTCCACGCCTCCCAGTTGGTCTGCTCGCGCAGCTCGTCAATGATCACAAGCTGCGCACGCTTGCCGCGCCCCGCCTTGCGGCTGGACGCCTTGGTGATGTATCGGCGGTTGCCGCTCAGCTTGAGCCTGCGCCCGCTGTTGCCGTACTTGGCGCTGACCATCTCGGAGCGCAGCTCGTCATCCGACTGGATGGCGTCCACGCACGCGTCCCACGCCTCCTCCGCCTGGTCCAGCTCCTGCGCGGTGCCGATGATGAGCGCCACGCCGAGGATGTAGAGGAAGTAGAGCGTGATGATGGTCGTGAGGAACGTCTTGCCCTGCTGCCGCGCGATGAGCACGAGCACCGTGCGGAAGCGCAGCGCCCACTCGCCGTCGAGGTCGCCGATTATCTCGAACGCGTGGACGAGCAGCCACCGCTCCCACGGCACGAGCCGGAAGCCCAGCGCCTCGGCGAAGTCGCACATCTCGAAGCCCAGCGTGGTGTCGGGCGTCAGCTCGCGCAGCGGCGGCGTATAGATGCGCGGGGCCTCGTGGCCGAGCAGCATCAGACGGCCTTGAGGCTGGCGCGGCTGTGCGCCCGCATCTTCGCCACGCGACCGCTGCCCACCACGACAGGCTCGGTCTGCTGCGCGGGGACGATGCCCAGCGCCTTGCAGTACGTCAGGAAGGTGGACAGCATGGACGCCTTTGGCTCGTCCGCGTCCAGCGCGTCGGCGCAGAGCCTAGCCGCCTCGATGATCGCCGCGTGCTTGTCCTCCTCCACCACGTCCAGCTCGATTGCGGCGGCGAGCGACGTCTCGAATGACTCTCTCATGGTGCCCAAGATGCGCTCACCTCGTTTTCAAAACGCCATCGGGGGGAAATCGCTGTTGGCGGCCGTGCCCTGTTCGCGCGCTCGCATTCCAAGATTCGAACTCCCCTACCCCTGCCGCCTGCGCCAGTCCCGAGAGGGTGTGCCGAGCAGGTCGATTCCGGCCCGCTTCTGGCGGCTCCGGTTGCAGTGAGCGTGGCTCGGCCTTATGTTGCCGAGGTCGTACTCCAGCTCGGGATGGTCATCCACTGGTATGTAGTGATCGGCCTCCCACGCGTCGGGGCACGAGCTGGGCGGGAGCGAGTAGTCGATGGGCGCGTGGCAAATCCAGCACGGGGCGAACGCCGCGCGGTCGCGCCTGAACGCCTGGGCCTTTGTCCTGTCCCAGCGCGCGCCGCGCCGACGCTTGGGTCTGTCGGCCATGGGTTTCCGCCTAACAAAAAAGCCCCCGCTTCCGCGAGGGCCGATTGGTCACTCTATCAATACCACATCGAGCGCAGGCATAGACGCACAGCGGCGGATGCATTCGTACAGTGGATATTTAGGTTTCCGCAGCTCCAACGCCCTGAACGACGCGATGAATCTCCCATCCGTCCGCAACGTCCAACGCGGCGCTCGCTTGCTGCTTGACGTGTGACTCAGAGTAGCACATACGCTGCGCGACTAGCGACCACGGGAGGTCATCGAGATAGTGGAGCGCGATGGCGTCGGCACGCCAACCCACGAGCGCCCAGAGTCCAGCCTGGTTGTCGGTTCCGTAGAGCACGGCGCATGCCAGGTCGATGATCGCGTAGTCCTCCTCCTGCCGCTCGCGCAGGATGGACTCGCGGTCAACCATCGCCGCCACGCGCCCGCCCATGCGGTCGGGGTCGGACGTGGAGCGCACGCGAGGCTCGAACCCCGAGCCGCCCAGCCCCTCGGCACGTTCGGCCATCGCGTCGAGCTGGCGGCGTATCCTCTCAGCGTCCCTGCTCGCCTCGCGCGCCGCCTCGAACAGCTCGCGGGCGCTGGCAAACTGGTAGGTCACGAATCCCCCCTCGCTCGCTCGCGCAGGCCCATCTCGCGGTGCCTGAGCGTGCAGCCCGCGTGCCTGCCCATCTCCCGCAGCGCGGCGGTCGGGGTGTCGCCCACGCCCTCGCACTCCATGAGGCAGGCCGCGCACCGGGCCACGTACCTATCGCCGTCCCAGTCTACCTCATAGGCGCGGACGGGCGGCATCACCTCGCCCATGCCCTCGCCGCCTCCCGGACGGACTCCACGCCCTCGCGCCACTGCTCCATGGCCGAGGCGAGCGCCAGCATCTCGTCACGCGCCCCGTCCTTGGCGAGCTGGTCTATGACGTAGAGCATGGCCTGGTCAATCGTGTTGTACTGGTAGAAGCGGCCACGGTGCATCCATCCCCTGTCGGTCAGCTCGCACAGCTCCCAGTTCCGCGCGTCGGTCGGGAACAGCTTCCAATGCTCGGCGAGGAGTATCCCCGCGCCCTGTATGTCTTTGGTCTTGCTCGCTGTCATTCATAAACCCCTTTCTGGCGGCTCGCTCGCGCCGCGCAAGCCCCGCAAACGCACGGCATGGGCAATTAGTCCAACTCGGCATCTGCGGGGCTTGGTTCGCTCACATCCGCTCGTCTATCGTCTGGTCGTAGACGATGGGCCTCGGGTCGTTCGCGGGACTCGGGAAGCCGTAGTCGCGCGGCGGTCGGTACTCCCACGCATAGAGCGCGAACGCGACGATCATCAGACCGATGACTGCCCCCGCCCACGCCCATGCGTCCTGCTCGTCGCCCTGCTCGTCGCGGACGGCGCACATCATGACGCAGATGGCAAACGCGAAGCCGATGGCGCACCAGACGGCCCTCATGCGCCCACCTCCTTGGTCAGCTCGCGCAGTCGATAGGAGCCACCGTCATAAGTCTCTCGGCACCACTGCCTTTCGACGCCCTCTCCCGTGACAGCGCCTAAGCGGTACGGATTAAGCAGCCATTCGCACAGATCGCGCAGCTTTTTACTCTTGGCCTTTAGGTTGTCCAACTCGTACTCGCGCATGGCGAGCTGCTCGCACAGCTCGGTGCGGTGTGCGCTGCCATCGACCAACTCCATCCTGCGGCGCTCTCGTTCCGTGACAGTCATTCGCCCACCACCTTTGCACCGCAGTGTGAGCAGAATCGGACAGGTTGCCACCAGTCGCGCATGTAGACCATGAACCCGCATTGGTCGCACTTCATCCAGTAGCTGCCCTCGGCATCATGTGGAAACCGCATTTCGGTCATGTGGCACTCCCCGCGCCCGTCACTGCCTTTCTCACTGTCTTTCGCCGCTCGTTCACTGTTCGAGCAGCTGGACGAACCCAACGTGACTTCGATGGCCTGTTCGGGGGTGCAGGATGCAGAGCACTTGGTTGGCGCGGTAGTCTCAACGAGCAGCTTGCCTTCTCGCTCTCTCGCCCAATAGACGAACGCGCCGTTGTGTGTTGACCATTCCGTAGTCTGCTCGAAATCATCGAACGCTTCCCAAACAACGCCGCGTTCGGTCAGCATCTCGCGTAGGATTTCGTTCACCGTCATTCGCTCACCACCATGCATCCGCAGTACCAGCAGTAGTACACCGTGTAGTCCTCGGGCTGCATGGCCCCGCACTCGGAGCACGTCAGGAACCCGTGCTCGTCCTCCACGATGCGGCACCACCTGTGTCCGAATATGGCGTCGAGCAGCCTGTCGATTGCCCCATTGAGCCTCTTGCCAGCCTCGTCAATCGTTGTCGGCTCGTTCATTCGCTCACCACCTTGCGTCCGCATATCGGGCAGAAGAACAAATTGCTGAAGTTGAGTCCATGACCACAGTACGAGCACTCGAAGTAGTACGGCTCAACTGCGACGTTTTCGCACTCACCACGCCCCAGCGTGGCCTCGATGGCCTGCTCGGGGAGGAGCGAGCTATAACCAGCGACACCGGCGTTCAGCCATAGGCCATCCTCGCCCTCAATAGCCGTCCATTTGAAAGGGCCAGCGTGCCAATGCGTGATGACGCCCTCGTTCCAGGGCTCATCGCTCGGCCACCACACCACCCCACGTTCGTCCAGCATGCGGCGCAGCTCGTCGGTGTCGGTCATGAGAACTCC
>CAMOLV010000004.1 GCA_946619045.1 uncultured Coriobacteriales bacterium
GAGCCAGAAGCTGTCGAAGGTGCGCGGGTGGGCGCGCAGCAGCTCGAGCGCCCAGGCGCGCGTCCCGCCGCATGCCGCGGCGAGGGCGGTGCACATCCCGCCCGCTAGGCTTCCCCGGCGGGCGCCTGCGCGTTTGGGTCGGCGTCCCCGCCGTCCCCGCCGTCGGTCATCTCGTAGGAGTAGAGGTTCTTCAGCTCGGCGATCCTCGCGAGCGTCGGCGCCCCTCCCCTCATGAGGCCCTCGGCCTGGGCGGCCTGCAGGCAGATGGCGTCGACCATCTTCAGCTCGAGCCATCGGTCTGTGTGCGAGCCGTCCGCGCGCAGCGTGTCGCACCACTCGTCGGCGACGGCCCACATGCTCGGCGTCGTCACGCCCTCGACGGGCGCGCCGCCCGCCAGGGGCTCGAACACCACCGTCACCTCGAGCGCGCCGCGCGGCGCCTTCTCCTTCCTCGCAGCCATTCGCCGCCCCCTAGCCCTGGACCGTGTACGACTGGACACCGTTCACGACCAGGAACTCGATGGAGGTGCCGTTCACCGCGATGGCGCCGTCGGTCGACAGGCGCAGGTCGAACGGGCCGCCCTCGACGGACACGTTCATCGCCTCGATGGTCCAGGGGATGGCCGGCAGCTTCGCCGTGAAGCTCCACGCGGCGTTCCTGGAATGCTGGAACGTCACCTGCAGGGCGCCCGTCACGATCGTCTTCGCGATCTCCGTGCCGGAGGCGCTGCCGGTCTTCACGGCGCGGTAGAGCTCCGTGGAGTCGGTCGTGCCCTCGAGCGAGCACGTGACGGTGGCCGCGCCCTCCTGCTGGATCTTCGGCTCGACTTCGCCGAAACCGGTGCCGGCCGTGACGTTGTTGGCGATGCCCAGCGTGAGCTTCGAGAGCACAACCGACGCCGGCACGGCCACGGCGTTGCCGTCGGTCAGGCTGAAGAGCACCTCGGCGTCGGTCGTGCGGTAGTAGCCCTCGGACTCGTCGAACGCCTGGCCCTGCCAGGCCGTCCCGGAGAGCCACTTCGCGGCGCACCCCGCGAGCTCCATCTGCACGCTCGGGGGCGTCGTGCCCTCGGCCTCTATGGTCACGTTGTTGACCTTGCAGCCGTCGAGGGTCTGCAGGGCGGCGTCGGATGCCCCCACCTGCTGGGTGAACGTCAGCGCCGGGATGCTCTCGCCCATCGTCACGTCATGCGTGTACGGGCCGCTGCCCGTGGTCGAGACGCGCCCGAGCGCGGAGTAGAGCAGCAGGCCGAGCATGCGCGGGAAGGCGAGCGTGGTCACGGTCGCCTTCGACTCGCTGCCCGAGATGTAGCGGTCTATCGTGGTGTCGCGGCGGCCGTTGGTCACGCGCGCCGGGGCGCTCGTGGTCGATGCGTCGATGCCGGGCGAGTCCGACGACGCCGGGAAGCTCGCCGCGGGGTCCGCGGCGGCGGAGCCCGTCTGGACCCCGATGCCGAACATGCCGTAATTACGGTTCATTGTCGATCCTTTCTATGACAGCCCGCGCCTCGGCGCTGGGCGAGACGTTCACGGAGACGTTCATGGCGAGCCTGTAGCCGGCGTGCCTGCGGCCGTCGGCGTCCTGCCAGACGCGGTGGTCGGCCACCTGGGGCGCGCCCACCTCGTTCGCGCACCCGCCGAGCAGCGGGTCGCACAGCGGCACCTGCATCACGAGCGCCTGGTAGGCGTTGGCCGCCTCGGCGGCGGCCTCGGCCGTGGGGCCCGTGGCCACGCAAACCACCTGCACGTCGAACGACAGCCTCACCGTGCCGTTGGAGAGCGCGCCCTCCACGGCGAACGAGTCGGCGGTCGAGAGCGTGAACACGTGGAACGGCTCCGGGTCGCCGGCCGGCAGGTCGAGCGTCACGCGCGGGCGCGGCACGCCCGGGATGAGGCTCGCCGACTCGGCGAACAGGGCGGCCACGTCGGCGTGCACGCGCGCGACGGCGGGCCATGCAACCGGGCTCACGGCGCTCACATGACCACCACCCGGCGCGACCGGGCCGACTCGATGAACGAGTCGACGTAGGGGATGCCCGTCCAGCTCCCCTCGGCGCCGGTCGCCAGCTCGTAGCTCACGTACACGCCGTCGACCGACGTGCCGCGCGCGTTCTCGGCGCCCGAGCGCGGGCGCAGGTACGTGGCGGCCAGGCGCATGCACGCCTGGCGGCAGCGCTCCGACCCCCGCGCGCCGTAGACCAGCGTGGCCTCGGCGGGCGCGTCGGCGACGGCCTGGCGGTCCCCCACCAGCGTGCCGGCCGACAGCGACCTCGCGTCGACCTCGGGCAGCTCCTCGAGCGAGCCCGTGCCGGCGAGGGCGACCGTGCGCGCCCTCGTGCAGAAGCTGCGGCCGCAGGCGTCCTCGATGGCCTCCTCGGCGGCCTGGATGGCCGCGAGCACCTCGTCGTCGGGGTACGCGGAGGCGTCGGCGAACGCGTCGTTGTTGGCGGCGGCGTAGGCGCGCATGTCGGCCACGGAGCAGTACCGCGACCCCACGCGCTCGACCTCGTAGGCCTCGCCGCCCACCTCGACCACGTGCACGCCGAGCTTCGGCAGCGCCTCGAGCGCGGCGGCCTCGTCGAGCGATCCCCCGGGCGCGGCGAGGCCGCCGTCGCCGGCGGCCCACCTCGTCACCCTGCCTGCCGACAGGGCGGTCACTGCTCCGACCCCTTCTCGGCCGCCGCGATGGCGGTCGCGAGGGTGTCCTTGTTCGCGTCCCTGGCCACGTCGCAGCCGAGGGACTCGGCCATGGCGGCGAGCTCGTCGCGCTTCATGGCCATGAGCTCGGCCTTGCGGTCGGGCTCGGGTTCCGGCTGCGGCTCGGGTTCCGGCTGCGGCTCGGGCACGGGCTGGCCGTCCCCGTCGACGAGGCCGCGGCGCTGCGCCTCGGCCGTCGTCATGCGCTCGCCGGCGAAGCAGACGAGCCTGCCCTCGCGCTCGACGCGCTCGGGCGCGGTGTACATGCCGAATGTGCTCATCTCCCGCACCCCCTTAGACCGAAGCGCACCAGCAGAACGCCGCCGGGAACGTGACCTTGAGCGCGTGCGTGCCCTCGGCCAGGATCGTGTAGGCGTTCTGGATGAACTGCTTGTCGACCAGGCCGATCTCGACCTCGTCGGGGTCGGCGGTGTTCCAGGAGCACGCTCCCGAGAAGTACACGCCCATGGCGTCGCTCTCTGTGGTCACCGTCTGGCCCTCGACCTCGGAGGAGGTGACGATGTGCATCTCCTGGTCCTCGACCACGGTCATGCCGTCGATCTTGCCCTCGTAGACGATCTCCGGGTACATGTAGCGGCCGTTCTGGTCCTTGGCCTTGCGCGCCTTCGTGAGCGTCTGCGGGGAGACCACGACGTAGTTCGGCGCGAAGCCGGTGGCGAGGCGGATGCGCATGGCCATCTCCATGGCCACGTCGCGGATGTTCTTGTCCTCGGCGGTCTTCGTGTACGTGAGCGTGCCCGTCATGTTGCGCGCGCCGACGATGCCCGACGAGTTGCTGCCCGAGACCGCGTAGCGGTTCTTGACGATCTCCAGGCCGAGCAGCAGCGCGCCGACGATCGTGTTCTCGAGCTGGCGGTAGCGGCGCACGGTCTGCTTCGCGACCGGCATCTGGTGCGCGATGGTCTCGATGTGCGCCGTGGCCTGCGTCCACGTCAGGGACGACTCGGGCTTGTCGCCGCTCACCCAGCCTGCGGCCGCGTTGGTGAGCACGGGCGACTGGTAGTAGGTCTCGTGGCCGTCGGTCAGGCCGTGCGGCAGCGTCGACAGGAAGCCCATGACCGGCGCGATGGGCTCCGGCAGGTCGTAGTCGTAGCGGTGCGGCACCTCCAGGCCGCTCACGGCGTTGCGCACCATGCGCGTCGCGCGCGCGAGGTCGGCGGTCGGCACCGACGTGCTCCACCCCGGCTCGATGCCGCGGAACGCGTCGCGCGCGCCGAAGATGAGCTCGGCGGCGTCGCGCAGCGCCTCCTGCGGGTGCGCGGCCGCCTCGGCGGCCATGCGCTCGTTCTCGCGCTGCACGGCCGCGGCCTCGGCCACGAGGCTGTCGCGCGCCTCGGCGATGCGGCCGCTCAGCTCGGCGGCGCGCTCAGCGGCCTCGGGCGTCACCTCGCCGCCTGCCGTGATGCCGTCGAACTCCGCCTGCAGCGTCGCGAGGCGGTCTTGGATCTCTGCGAGTCTAGGCATTCTTGCCCCTTTCCTTGGTTGACGTCCTGATCCTCAGGACCTTGTTGCCTATGGCGACGACGCGGGCCTCCGCTCCCGCCGGCTCCGGCTCGGCGGTGCTGTCGCCTGCGGGGTCCATGTTCTCGGATGTGTCACCCGGCAGCACCGCCAGGGCGGTGTCGGTCGTGCCGGTCACGTACACGCCGGGCTTGCCCTTGACGAGCAGGCCCGTGCTGTCGTCGTTGAGGCTGAACCAGGCGTCGCGCGGGGCGCTGTCGAGCGTCGCGCGGTCCATGGTGAAGCACGCCGCGGCGGCGACCGCCTCCTCGACGCGGTCGGCCAGCCCCCACTCGACCGCCTCGTCGGCAGTGAACCAGGTGGTCTCGGCCATGGCGCCGGCGAACTCGTCCTCGCCGCGCGTGCCGCTGCGCCGCGCGTAGATGCCGGCCAGCTGCGCGTCTATCTTCTCGAGGTACTCGACCTCGGCGCGCAGCTCGTCGGCGTTGCCCCATGCGACGATGGAGGCCTTGTGAATCATCATCCAGGCGACCGAGCTCATCACCACCTCATCTGCGGCCGCCACCAGGAACGAGGCCGCCGACGCCGCCAGGCCGTCGATGTAGGCGGTCACCTTCGCGTCGTGGTTGCGGATGGCGGTCATCATGGCGTAGGCGTCGTTGACCGATCCGCCGCCGCTGTTGACGTGGAGGTTCACGGCCTTGCCGCGCGCCGCGCGCAGGGTGTCGAGGAACGCCTTCGCGCCGATCCCCTCCTTCTCACCGGTCCACCAGTCGCGGCGCTCGCCGATGTCCCCGTAGATGTCGATGTCGATGGCGTCCGCCTCGTCGCGAGCGACGCGCCACCACCCGTGGTCGTTGTCCCTAGGCATGCCTGCACCTCTCTATCTCTTCGTCGATTGCCCTCTCCCAGTCGATCTCGTGGCCGAGCATGGCCGCCGCCTGCGCGACGGGCCGCATGACGTCGGCCGCGAACGCGCGCGTCCTGGGCGTGTCGCCGTCGGCCGCCGCCCTGGCGGCCACCCGCGAGCGCGCCTGCGCCGCGATGAGCGCCACGCTGTCGGCCACGGCCTTCTTGTCGATGCCGCTCACGCCGTCGGACTGGCCCGACGTGCCCGACGTGCGCTCCGCCGGCACGTACGGCTCGCCGTCCTCGTCGACCACGTAGTAGGCGGTCGGCTGCAGGAGCCTGTCCTGGCCCGGCAGCCACGGGATCTCCTCGAGCTCGCATGCGTGCGCCCTCGTGTAGATGCCGGAGTACACCGCGATGCGGTGCGCCTCCATGCGCGTCTTGATGTCGGCGCGCTCGAGGCCCGACAGGTTGAACTTCACGTAGTACTCGCCCGGCGCGCCGCCGAGCGAGGCCGCGCGGTCGAGCAGCACCTGGAACGCGTCCTCCCACCCGCGCACGTCGGGGAGCACCGTGTGCTTCGCGAAATCCAGGTCGGCGCCCTGGGCGGCGGTCGCCGCGGCGCCCGAGTCCGCGAACACGTGGTGCATGTCGACATGGCACGCCCGGCAGACCTTCTCGAGCACGAAGCGCTCCTGCTCGACCAGGTTCATGCCGTCGAGCTTGAGCGAGACCTCCCGGTACTTGAGTCCCGCGTCCCAGATCGGCGTGCCGCCCGCCCCGTCGGGGCCCTTCATCGCATCGAGCTTCGCGCGGATCGCCTTGATGTCCTCGACCGTGAGCTTCTGCTCGGTCTCGAAGTAGCCCGGGAAGTGGTTGCCGTTCTCGAGCAGCGCCCGGTAGAACCGCGTGAGGTCGATGGAGAGGCCTATGTCCTCGGCCGCCTGCTCGGCGATGGAGCGGCCCGTCTTGCCCCCGTCCTCGCTCGAGTCGGTCTTGAGTATGAGCAAGCCGTCCTCGCGGCAAGTCCAGGGGTCGTTGTAGTAGTCCTGGCGCGCCGAGTACACGGCCGTGCCGGTCGCGCGGTCGTAGGACACGCTCACGGCGCCGAGCACGGGCCTGATCTCGACGATGCGCCCGAGCGCGTCGCGGTAGGCGCGCGCGTAGGCCGTGCCCATCACGTCGCGCCGGATGGTCGCCCAGGCCGCGAAGTCGCCCCACGACATGAGCGCGTTGGGGCGGCGCAGCACCCGCTCGAGCGGGTGGTCGGGCGCCGGCTCGGGGCCGTTCGCGCCCTTCCTCATCACGTGCACGGGCAGCGAGCGCACCGCCCTGGCCTTGACAGTCTCGCACGCCATGAAATCGCTCGACATCATGGCGCCGTAGCGCTCGACGCGCGCCTTCGCCGGCAGCGAGTCGAGCAGGTCCATCTGGGTGTAGCGGCCGCCCGGCGTCATCTCGGCGCGCGGGGCGGGCGGGTCGGGCGGCCTGCCGCGCCGCTCGGCCGCGGCGAGCATGGCGTCGCCGACGTACTCGCGTAACGTCCTCATCATCCTCCCATCGTCGGTGGCGAATGGGAGTTTCCCAGGGGTGTCACCCGCTTGCGTCAGAGCGTGAAGAAACCGCCGCGCGCGGCGAAGTCGACGGGGCGCGGCATGGTCTGCGTCATCCACTTGGCCATCGCCGCCGCGATGGCCGCGTCGATGCGCTGCGAGCCCTGGCCGTGGCGCTCCGACCCCAGGCGCGTGCCGTAGGGCTGGCGCTCGACCTCGATGCAGTTCCCGCAATGCTCCGCGAGCTTCGGCAGGCCGCCGAGCGCGGAGCGGTGCGCGCGCACCGAGTTCACCAGCAAAGAGCTGGCGGCGCACATGATCTCGTTCGTCTGCTTGACGGCGTACACCTCGACGCCGTACTCGTCCTGCAGCACGTTCGCCCAGTACAGCAGGCGCGCGGGGTCGATGCCCACCGGGCAGCGGTACCGCTGGCAGATGCCGGCGACGAGCTGGCCCACCTGCGCGATGTCGTAGTAGCCCAGCTCCTCCGGGGGCTCGTCGTACACCCACTCGTGGTACTGGTCGACGCCCTCGTCGTCGACCTGGTGCGCCACGAGCGCGAACGCGTCGCCGCTCGTCGCGCCGTCGATGGCCAGGCAGAACGGGCGCTCGAAGTCGAACGACGACGGCTTCTGGCAGCAGGCCCGTATGTCGCCCGGGCGCATGGCGCGCCCCGCCTGCTTGTACGTCGGCCAGCGGTTGAGCACGTAGCGCTCGAAGTTCTTGCGCGACAGCTTCTTGCGCAGCTTGCGGATGTTGTCGACGTCGATCCACGACGGCAGCGCCAGGCGCGCCCACATGCGCTCGTCGTCGATGTCCTCTTCCTCGCCGGCGCCCCACCACCAGCAGTAGCCTGCCGGGTCGTCGAGGATGCACGTGACCTCCTCGCTGCCGTGCAGGAGGTCCCACAGCAGCCCCGAGCGCTGCTCGCCTGCGGTCGTGATGGCCAGCAGCAGCGAGTTCTCGATCTGGCCCATGCCCGACACGATTGCGCTCCACACCGAGTCGTCGGCCCACACGTGCAGCTCGTCGG
This sequence comes from uncultured Coriobacteriales bacterium, assembly GCA_946619045.1. Taxonomy (GTDB): domain Bacteria; phylum Actinomycetota; class Coriobacteriia; order Coriobacteriales; family Atopobiaceae; genus RUG721. The sequence goes on from CAMOLV010000004.1 coordinate 7,615, forward strand.
CGATGAGCGCGTTGAAGTGCCACGACTGCACCGCGCCCTCGGAGTAGGGGAAGACCTTGATGACGGCCCCGGTCTCGCGGTTCACCGCCTCGCCCTTCATCGGCTCCCACAGCGCGTCGAGGTCGCGGTCCTGGCGCACCATGGCGGCGAGCGTCTTCATGATCTTCTTGGCCTGCGTCTCGTCGTAGGCCACGATGCCGTACTGGCCCTCGTGCACGGGGTTCACGTTGGCCTCGGAGAGCAGCATCGCGCAGATGAGCTCGGTCTTGCCGAAATCGCGCGGCATGCCTATGAGCGCCGTCGAGTACTTGCGCCGGAACACGCGCTCGCCGTCGGACCGGCGCACCATGCGGCCGCTGCCGAACACGGGGTTCCAGATGTACTCGCGCTGGAACGGCTCCAGGAAGAACGGCTTGCCGTACCACTCGGGCTTGTTGCCGGCGTGGCGCAGGTGGGTGGCCGCGAAGTACTCGCGGCGCCCGGCTTCCTCCAGGCCGCTCTTCGACGGCCGCACGCCCCTGGTGCGCATCATCGCGGCAGCGCCCCCTTCGCCTGGGCGGCCTTGAACTTCCGGTACCCCTCGTCGTTCTTGCGCGCGAGCTCGTCGGCGCTCGACGCCGCCATGACCGCCATGATGTTCGTGCGGATCCGCGAGGTCGGCGAGATGTTCAGGGTGTCGGCGATCTGGCGCAGCATGGTCGTGGCCTTCTCGGCCGTGCGCAGGTCGGGGTTCGGCTTGATCGTCGACGGGTCCGGCTCGCCGGTCTCGGGGTCGCGCTTGGCGACCGTGGTCATCACGCGGCCGTCCAGGGTCATCGTCTGCTCGAGCGCCTGGCGGAACACGGCGTACCAGTAGCAGTAGCTCTCTACGAGGGGCGCGTCCTGGGCCGTGAGGAACGGCGCGGCGCCCACGAGCGTGTCCCAGGCCTCCGACATGACGGGGTTGACCGCCACGGTCGGCGGCTTCAGCGGCGCGCCGTGCGGGAGCGCCTGCGCGAGCACGGGCTCGGGCTCAGGCGAGTGGCCGCCCCTGCGCTGCGCGTCCGCCTGCGGCTTCCTCCCCCTCGTCATAGGCCCTCGGCCTCCAATGCGGCCGCGAACGCCTCGGCCAGGCGCGCGAACCTCGGGCGCAGCTGGTAGGGCGCCGTCGCCGACAGGCGGCCGAGGTCGTTGGCGACGCGCTGGGCGTCCTGGACGGCCGACACGCAGTCGGCTGGCGGCGCCGGCTGGTCGGGCGCGGGGCGCCTGGGCGGCTCGACCGGCTCGTAGGGTCTGTGCTGGCGGCGGCGCTTCGCCTTCTGCTTGCAGGCGTTCGAGCAGTAGTACGCGGGCGTGTGCCGGGCCTGGAACTCCCTGCCGCAGACCCGGCACGTCATCGTCTTGAGCATCGTCCTCCTTCCTCGGAGCGGCGATTCTCGCAGGCGTGTCACCCGTGGGGTGTCGCAGTGGCCGGGAATGTGGTAGGATCGTCTCGTCGACATGCGTGCATGGTCGCATGCTCGAGGCGCCCACCGAAGCGGGCGCCAATGGGTTGAAACAGATAGTTTTTTAGTAACGGGAGGGGGCCGCTTATCGCGGCTCCTTCCCGTTGCGCGACCTTCCCGCCTCGTCGCCTTCGTGATAGGCGTCGCGGAACGCGTCGACCAGGGCCGCGATGTCCCTCGCGTCAAGTTTGGCGAGCAGGGCGTTCGGCAAGCTGGTCACGCGCCTGACGTTCGCCGAGTACGTCGCGGGGTACTTGCCCCATCTCGACAGTCGGCGGGCATCCTCCCAGATCTGGTCGTCGGGCGACGGGACCGACATGTCGACGTAATCGTATTGCTCGACGTCATCGGGCATCGCCCAGTCGATCGCGTCCGCATCGCCGTCGTCCGGCGCCGCCCACGTCGCCCGGTACAGCGGCACGTAGCCGTCCTCGTCCCTCTCGTCCCCCTTGCGCAGGGCGTCGGCGACATAACCGCCCGCGTCATCGGGCATCGCCTCGCCGAGGAGCATGTACAGGCAGCCGTCGTGGTACACGTACCCGTTTCGCTCCGCGGCCATCAGCATGACGGCGTCCTCGTCGAGCAGCCAGTACTTCCCGGCCCTTTGCGCGGGCAGCTTGCCCTCGTTGATGAGCTGGTTCACCCTCATGCGGGAGAGCCCCAGGACCTCGGATGCCATCGTCGCCGTGATCGTGTTCGCCATCTCGCCACCTACTTCCAGTTGAAAACCGACTTGCCGTTCACGTAACCGGCAAACTCGACGAGCTCGCCGCCCGTGATCTCCTCCAGCAGCGCGATGTAGCTGCTCTTGATACCGTCGGCGTCGAGCTCCCATCGCTTCTCCGACTTGTTCCAGGTGGCGACGCTAGAAGCGGAGACCATGCCCTTGATGATCTCCTTGCAGCCGTACGTCGAACCGCTGAAGATGACCTTGCCCCCGTCGCGCTCGATGGCGAGCCTACCCGCCTTGTAATCCCTCTTCATGGTGTTGATCGTGTCGTGGTAGCCCGCCATCTCCGTTCCTTTCCTCTTTGCTTCTCTCTGTTGTAAAGTTTATACCTTTATTTTACTTTTGTAAATACTTTACATTAACTTTTTTATCTGGGAGAAGCGCAGAGGATGGGCTTTGACGGTGGCGTGTCACTCGGGAAACCTCAATTTCGCACGCTCGGAAACGTGAGGGGGGCGCGAGGTGGCCCGTGGGGCTCCCGCGCTTTTTTCGACCCCTCTCCCCGCCCCTCGGAGACCATCCTCGGCGTCGCATAATCCCGCGTAGAATTGGCTGTTCTACGCCGCGCGCGCGGGATGCCGGCGAGTCGCCGCCGCTCGCGGTGGGAATCAGGTGGAACGTCGGGGGAAATCGGGGAATCTTTCGGGGAATCACGCAGCGGCCGCGGGTCACGCGGCGGGGCTCGTGCCGCCGGCGGACATGAGAAGGGCGCCCGGTGGGCGCCCTGTCGTGGTCCGTGCGGTGTCGCGGAGGATGATCTACCCGCCCTGGCCGCGCCTGCGCTGCGCGTCGACGAGCGCGTGTGCGCTGGCCGACAGCAGCACGAGGTTCGACGGGTCGTCGGTGCCGCCGTCGCAGAGCGCGACCCTGTGGTGCACGCCGGCGCCAGGCTCGGTGATGCGCCAGGTGCCGCCGCGCTTCTCTGCCACCACCTTGCCGGTTATGGCGCACCTGCCGCCCTGGCGCTCGATGACCTGCTGCCTCGCCTTGCGGTAGCGCTTGCCGTAGCCGTCGGCCCGCCAGGGCTCGGCCGCCAGGCGCTCGGCGTCGCTGCGCCTGTTCTCGCGCTTGCGCTTGCCGCCAGGGTCGACCGCCTTCGACTTGAAGCCATCGGGCACGAGGGACTTGATGGTCATCATTCACTCTCCAACTCGAGGAAATACGCGAAGCTCTCGTCTAACGGATTCTCGCATTCGTAACGGCACCATTTCCAGAACGCGTCGACGTGCGGCTCGCATTTGCCGCACGCATATCTCCTGTACGGCTGATGATCGTAGACCCCGTGCTCGCACAGCACGACGGAGCCTTTGGCGATCGTGCTGCCGCAATACGCGCACCGGTGCTCCTTTCGCGTCCGCAAGTGCATCTGACGGTGAATGTCACTCATTCCGCATCACCCCTCAGCTCGTATGCCGTCTCGCGGTAGCACTTGTCGCACGCGATCAACCATGCGTCCACCTTCGCGATGCTGGTCTGCAGAGTGTGCCAGCGTTCCGCTTCGTTGTACGGCTTGCCGCAGTACGTGCAACGGCTGAGCAGGGCGTGCGTGTCCCGCCCGAAATATGCGCTAATCGGGTAAGCCATCACGCATCACCCCTCAGCCATTCGAGCAGCGACGGCATATCGTCTTCGTCTTGCTCGCAATGCTTTATTCCGACTCCGTACATGAATAACGGGCATCCAGCGCATGAGCCGTCGTTCTCAGCGCACCATTTCGCAATCGTCCGCGCCGCCCTCTCGGGAGTGCCGAACAGCTCGTGCCAGCGGGTGCCTGCATAAGGGACGCAGGCCCCGCGCTCCCTGTAGTACAGCTCGCCGCACGTCCCGATTGATTCCAGGCAGTTGTCCACGTAGTTGAACGACAACGTCGGGATGCTGATTGTCCTGGTGCCGTCTAACTCGCTCATCGCTTCACCTCCTCAGCCATTCGGCAAATTGATCCAGCGCGTCGATTGTCGCTTTGCTTAGCTGCTCGCGCAGCTGCGCCCATCGCGTTCTCAGTGTGCTCATCGCTTCACCGCCTTCCCGCATACGACGCAAAAATTCGGCCGCTCGGTGCCCTGCACATCATGACCGCACGACAAGTACCATGTCGGCGGCGCGTAGCTGTACCACTCGCCGTCCATGCCCTCGTCCACCCCGTCATCGAAGCATTCGACCTCGCACTCACCAGCGCCCAGCGCCGCGTTCAGTTCGTCGGTGATGCCCTTATAGTCGATGCCGACCTTGCATACCCAGTCATCGCGCCATTCGACGGGCTTGCCGTCATCGAGCACGGCCACTTTACCGAAATGCCGCTCGATGCTTTCGCGCACCTGCTCGGCTGTCAGCTTCCCGCCGCAGACCTCGGAACCTACCTCGGAACCTACCTCGGAACCTACCCCGCCGAGCGTCGCGGCGATTGCCTGGTCGGGCGTGCGGGTGTTCCAGATTCTCACCGCATCCTTCAGCGCCGTCTTCTCGTCGACGCGCATCACGTGGATGCGCGCGCACTCGTAGCCGCTGGCGTACGACTCCCTCGAGCACCCGATGCTCGCGACGCCGCATTCCTCGATGTCGCTCCACCATGAGTGGACGGTTGCCTTGCTCCCGCAGAATGGGCACGGTTTCAGGTCGCTGCCACTCGTCATCGCGCCCACCCGAACTTCTCCCATTCGCCCACCGCGAAGTTCGCGGCCTTCTTGCCGGCAACCGCGCAGGCGTACCTCTTCCGGAACTTCTCGTTCCTTGTCTCCGGGTCGACCTCTACGAGCCACGCGCAGTCTCGCCGGCATTCCTCGATGCGGTCCTGGCACGGGTCTGAGAACGTCATCGGGCATCTCATACAGGCAACCTCCCCCTGCTTGGCCTTCGCTCGCCTGTTCCACTTCTCGATCAGCTCGTCGGGCGTCATCGCGTTGTCCCCGCCGAGCACCAGGTCGCAGTTCCCGCAGTAGATCTCGCCGCAGCCAGGGTGCGTCTCGATCGTTATAACCTCGCCCCCGCAGAGCGGGCACGGCCTCAACATGTCAGCGTTCAATTCCCTTGCCTCCAATCATCCACGCCGCCGCCCACAGGGGCAGCAGCAGCGGCAGGAGCAGGAGGGCCCACGGCGTGGGCTCCCTGGCTCCCCGCCGCGTCGTCATTCGCAGGCGGCGGCCGCGGCCGCCTTCATCTCGTCGGCCAGGTCGAGCAGGCGCGAGCACAGGCCGCGCCACCTCTCGCGCTCCCTCTCGCACTCGGCGAGGTCGTGCGCGAGGTTGTCGCGCTCCGCAACCAGGGCCGCGAGGTCGGCGGCCGAGAGCCATGCCTGCATCTCGTCCAGCGCGACGAACTCGTAGTTGTGCAGGTTGCTCATCTCCGCTTCTTCCTCCTTCTGTGCCATCTTGCCTTCTCCTTGCAAGTGCTCGAGCAGTACTTCGCGTGGTGCTGCCTCCGCGTGAACCGCGTGCCGCACCACTCGCACCTAGCCTCGCCGTAGTCGACCTTCCACGTATCGCTGATGCAGTCGCTCCGGCAGGGCTTGAGCTGCATCAGCCTGGGCTCGTCGGGGTCGACGAACTCCTGCAGCTCGTTGATCGCCGTCATGCTCGATCCTCTCCCACCTGTAGCCGTACGCCGTGCGGATGTCTCCCCGCAGGACGTGGTTGATGTTGCCCGTCACGATGTCGGGGTCGCCGACGCCCTGCTCGGCCACGAGGGCCCTGGCGGCGGCGCTGATCGACGGGTACTCCGCGCCGTCGCCCCTGCGGACCGGCTGCGGCACCCCGCCCGTCATGCCCGCCTCCTGGCCAGCACCAGCATGTCGCCGCGTTTCCTAACAGCGACCTCGGGGAAGAGCCTCCTCGCGCAGTCCCTGGCGCAGCACAGGTCGCGCTCGAGCTGCCTCCGGTCCCCGTAGACCTTGCCCATGCAGTCGTTGCCGGTCGCTAGGAAGGCCTCCATGACGGGCGCCATCCTCGACCTCGACGCACGCGAGGCGGGGACGACCTCGAAGCCGTCCAGCTCTCCGCTCATTCGACCACCTCCCTGATCTCATCGAAATCCCTCGCAGGCCGCGGCATGTAGCGCACCGACCCGTCCTCGGCCTCGAAGTGGTCGAGGTGCCGCTCGCCGTCGGCCGTCCTGCGGCTGATGACGAAGCTGACGGGGTCGGCGTCGCGGAACACGGCCTTGAACCGGTAGCAGTCCATGTGCCCCTGCTCCCTGACCACCGGGCGCTCGTAGACGTCCCGACCGCCGTGCCTGCAACCGCTCACGGATCTCCCTCCTGACTACCCGCGACATGATGCGAGGGTTTTAATTAAATAAATAATTAATTAATTAAATAATTGCGCCGCCCTAGGTTTCGTCGGAGGTTTTCGCTGGGGTTTTCCGAGAGGTTTTCCGCGAGGTTTTCGCGGGGGTTTTCTCGTCCCCTTCGCCCTCCTGGCGCGCCTTCCTGGGCCTGCCGCCGGCGTTGTAGTCGAGCTGCTCGACGACGCTGTTGCTGACCACCTTGCGTTGCATCTCCCACATGGCCATGTCGATCCACCCGACAGCCACTAGCACGTCGATGAACTCATCGAGCTTCTCGCCCTTAAGCTCCAGCTCGGCTTCGATCACCTTATGCATGATTTCGTCGGACAGGTCGATGATGCCGTCCATGTCGTAGAGGATGCCCAGCAGGGCCTGCCAGCGCCCGAACGCGACTATGCCGCCGCACGTCAGCCTGACCCTCATCATCACCGGGTCGTTGCGCGCGTCGTAGGGGACGCTGTAGAACCTCTTACCCTTCACGACTCGTCCCCCCTCCTCTTCAGGTAGCAGCGCTTGCGCCCTATGCAGAAGCACTTCACCGCGAGCTGTATGTCCTTCAGCTCGCTATAGGTGCAGTAGAACTCCATGACGTACGTCTCGCGCGGCTCCGGCACCGCCGGCCGCTCGCTCTCCCACTTCTCCTTGAGCTTGGCGTACGCGGTGGCCCGGGCCTCGTCGAGCCTGCGGCGCTTCTCCGGGTCCAGCTCAGCCATGGGACGCGCCCCCCGCCAGCCCGCGCAGGTCGCGCGCGAGGCGCTCAGCCGCCTGGCGGTCGACGCCCGGCAGCACGTGCGCGTAGGCGCGCATCGTCACTGACGGGTCGGAGTGGCCGAGCCGCTCGGCGACCGCCTGCACCGACGCGCCGCCCTCGAGCAGCGCCGTGGCGTGCGTGTGCCGCAGCTCGTGGAACCTCCTGGGCCCCAGGCCCATGCCGGAGCACGCGCCCGAGAACCGCTCCGAGACCGTGCGCGGCCTGCGCAAGCGGCCGCGGTGCGTCGGGAACAGGTAAGGCGTCGGGCCCACGGCCGCGCACACCGCCGAGCGCATGTCGGCGAGCTGCCGGTACGTGCCCTCGTCGATGGCCACGACGCGCGCCTTGCCCGACTTCGGCGGCTTGGCGTGCAGGCCACCGGCCTCGCTCACGGTGCCGGCCACGCTCAGCGTCGGGCCGCCGTGGCGCGCCGGCGCCAGGTCGCGGGCCTCGAGCGCGCAGACCTCGCCCACGCGCAGGCCCGTGGCCAGGGCGAGCATGGCCGCCTGCTTCACGATGTAGTCGTCGAACTCGTCGGGCGTCGGGTCGTCGGGCAGGCCGCCCGTGACGGCCGACGAGGCCCACTCGGTTATGGCCATGACCTCGTCGGGCCCGAACGCCTGCGGCCGCACCGCGCGCGTCTCGCGCATGCGGCGCACCGCGTCGACGGGGTTCACGGCGAGCATGCCGGCGCGCACGGCGGCCCGGTACGCGGCGTTGAGCACCGCGCGGATCGCGTTGGCCGTGGCCGGCGAGACGGGCTCGAGCCTGGCGCCGCGCACGGCGTCGGCGAGCGCCTTCACGACGTCGGCGGCGGTCACCTCGGCGGCGTCGCGCGCGCCGATCAGCGGCGACACGTGGCGCATGTACTTCGACCGGTACGCCTTCGCCGTCGACGCCGCCAGGCTGCAGCAGCCGTACTCTCCGACGTACCAGTCGACGAGCCCGTCGAGCGTGAGCACCACGCCGGCGTTGCGCTGCAGGGCGGCCCGTGCCTCGAGCCGCGCCTCGGCCTCGTACACGTCTGCCTCCGACGCGTCGGCCGGGAGCGACTCGAAGAGGTAGACCTTGCGGCCGCTGTCGCGGTCGACCTCCACGTAGACCTTGATCCGTATGCGCCCGTTGCGCGGGTCGCGCAGCACGGACGCCATCTCACTCGCCCCCCTCGGCGGCCGCCGCGAAGGCCTCGACGGCCGCCTTCGCGGGGAGCGACTCCTCGTCGAACCGGAACCCGTCGGCGGCGGCCAGCTCGAACAGCTGGGCCATGTCCGGCACGGACCTCGTCGCCCACATCTCCTTGCCCTCGACGATGCCGAGCGCGGTCTCGTGCGACGGGTTGCTCCACGGGAACCTTTGCAGGTACCCGACGGCGTAGTCGACCCGCGAGTATCCCTTGTCGATGTCGGCCAGCGACGGGAACGCCTCCTCGACCTCGCCGTAGTCGACGGCCTCCTCGAACCCGTCGACGAGCACGTCGCGCAGGTGCGGCACGCTCGCCGCCCCGACCTTCAGGCAACGGGCCTCGAACCACGACGAGATCTGCTTGAAGGCGGCCTCCATCGAGTCGCGCAGGCGCGCGGCGGCGAGCTCGAGCTCCTCGCGCTCGGGGTCCCCGTCGTCCTCGTCGGGGGAGAACGGGTAGACCATCGCGTTACGCTCGCACAGGGCGAACTCCACGTCGGGCTCCTCCGCGTGGATCCTCGCGATGTCGGCCGGCTGCGAGGTCCTCAGGTCGTAGCGGAACCTCCTGCCCTCGCGCAGGTCGGGGTCCTCGTAGTCGAGCAGCTCGACGCCGGCCTCCGCCGCGGCCTGCCGCCAGGCGGCGACCTTCTCGGCCACCTCCCTGTCCCGACGGGCGCGGCGCAGCATGTTGTCGAACTCCGTCTGGTCATGGCAGAGCAGCAACCTGTCGACGATGCCCGGCTGGTCGGCGAACTCGGCTATGGCGAGCATCTGGTCGAGCGTCATGTCGTCGCCCGCCTCGTCGGCTAGCGCCCTGGCCGTCGCGACCTTGTTGCTCGTGCCCTTCTTGAGCCTGGCCGCGCGGTCGGCGCGGTCGGGGTCGACGCCGAGCAGCAGCATCTTCTGAACGCCGCGCGAGCGCTCGACCTCGGTCAGGGGCATCTTGTCGTCGGTCGCGAGCATGGCCACGACGCTGTCCGCCTCGTCCATGTCCTCGCAGACGTTGGCCCAGAACTCGGTCGCATGGATCGACTTGAGCGCGCGGTAGCGCCGCTCGCCGTCGACGATGCGGTAGATCCCGCCGTCGCGCACGAGTATGGGCGGCGTGAACGGCTCGCCCGGCCGCTCCCGGTTGAGCGTGAACGACTCCGCGAGCGCCTCCAGGTCGCCGAAGTCGCGCCTGGGGTTCGACTCGTCGGGGAACACGTCCTCCATTTTCACCCTCAGAAGCTCCATGTGTGTGCCTCCTCTTCTATCCGCGACACGCAAACCCTCATTGGTTCGCGCGCTTCACCTTTTCTCCATTTTTCCTGGGGTTCGTGCCGCTCTTCTCGCGCATCCTCTTCGTGCGCTGCTTGACGGCGTTCGTGAGCTTGCGCAGCCGGGCCTTCTCCCATTCCTCGACCTCGAGCGCGTGGAGCTCCTCGGCCCTGCGCGCGGCGCGCGGGTCCATGCCGATCGTCTGCGGCGCGCGCGGCCTCGGCGGCAGCGTCGAGCGGCCCGTGGCCGCCTGGCTGCGGTCGTACTCCCAGCGCTGCTCGGGTGTGAGGGCCTCGTAGGCCTCGGCCTGGCGCCGGAGCGCGTCCTCGTAGGACGCCTGCATGCGGCAGACCTCGCAGAAGCCCGTCCGCTCCTGCCAGTCGCCCTCGCGGCTCCGCGCCTGCGAGCACCTCGGGCAGATCGCCGTCAGGGGACGCTGCGTGCGCAGCGAGACCGGGTAGCCGCGGGCGCGCAGCTCGCGCGCCTTCATCTCGACGGACTTGCCCGATCTCTTCAGGTGGAAGCAGATGCTCCGCTTCGGCTCTATGCCGGCGTGGTCGAGCAGGTAGCGCTCGTCCTCCGTCGTCCAGTCGACGCGCCTCGAGCCCTTGCGCATTGCCGCGGCCGCACCTCCCATCTACGCCACCGCCTGGAAGATGGCCAGCGCGACCGCCATGGCGGCCCACCAGGCCGCGCAGAACGAGCGCAGGCCCTTCACCGGGTAGCCGTTCTCTGTTACAATCGACCCGGTTCGCCGAGAACCGTTCGAGCGCCCCGCTGCCAGGCTCGGGCGCTCCTCTCTTTTTTCATGCCGCATCCGCGTCATCCCTGTCCTCCTTCCCCTTCTCGGAGATCCCCGCGAGCGGCCGCGCCAGCTGCGCCGCCGTCACGTCGCGCGGCACGACGAGCGTCACCTCGACGCCGTCGACCACGTGCCGGTGGATGCCCTGCGGGAACACCACCGCGTCATCCAGCCTCTCCACCTTTCCTCCTTCCATCAACACGGTCCTGCCGGCGGCCGGCGGGCAGGGGTCAGCCCGTCGCCCTTGCCACCGCGCCCCGGCCCCATGGGTTAGGCGTGAGCGCTACCGAGGGCGAAACCGCCTAGGAGTCCGGCGGAGCCCGTGACCCCTCTCCGCCGGCCGCCGTGGCGCCCGTGGGGCGTCCGGGGAGGCGCCCCGACCCCGATCAAAAGACTGGGGCGCTCCCCCGGACGCCCGCTGCCGTGAGGTGGGGAGAGAGGTGGCAGCGGGTCGCCCGTGACGGCTGCCATGTAGGGTCGAGCCGCCAGACCCGGACGCATTGACGCGTGCCCGAGCGGGGCGAGTTTAAGGGCATCCCGGGCCCGAATCCGTGCGCATGTGACGCATCCCTTACCATTCGCCGCATGAAGCACGCGAAGGAACACGAGAAGCTACTCACGAAGCGCGACGCCGCCTTGATCGCCGTCGAAGGCCTCGTCGCGCTCGTGAGCACGGTCTGCGGCGGTCTTGTCGTGGTGTTCCTGGAGCATGTGCTTTACGGCTAACGTCGCCACCAGGTTCGCCATGAGCAGGCCGACGACGACCGAGAGCTCGAACAGGTTCATGCGGACCTCCCTCACAACTGCCTGAGCACGTCCCTGGCGAGCGCCTTCTTGCTGTCCCCGCTCACGCACACGCGCTTCCTGTACCCGTTCGCGAACACCACGTGCACGAACTCCTCGCCATCCGTGACCGCGTACTCCGCGAACGACACGTCGCCGTCGGTCGCCTCGCGCAGCAGCGACGTGAGGTGCCTCTCGGTGAAGTGCTTCTTCTCAGCTTGCACGTCGTTCATCTTCCGTCCTTCCTGGGAGTAGCCGCGCCTACGCGACCGAGCCCGCGGTCGCCTTCGTGGGCTCCTGATGTGCCGTCATGCCGGCGAGCTCGTCGATGCTGCAGTCGAGCACGGCGGCGAGCGTGCATACCTTGTCGAACCCCGGCGTGTTCGACCCGGACTCGAGCCGGGCAATGTAGCTTCCGTCGATGCCGGTCATCTCGGCGAGTTCGGCTTGCGTTACGTCAGCCGCTCGCCGGATGCGGCGCAGGTTCGCACCGAACACCTCGTTGCTGTAATTCATCGATCGTCACCTCCCATCTGGCTCACCATGTCTCTGTAGTTCCAGTATTTCTGTAACTTGCGATGAATCATATTCAGTCGTAACGAAACTGTCAAGCTAGTATTTACAGAAATATTGAATATTTTTCAGTTCTGATGTAATATCTGCAACACATTTGAGGAGGTGGACTTATGGAGCTACAGCTAAAACGTATACGCGAGGCTCAGGGCATCAAACAGTCTGAGATGGCCCGCATGGTGTCCGCCTTGATTGGCAAGGAAATCAAAGTGCGCACCTATGGGTCATGGGAGAGGTGCGAGGTCACCATGGACCTAGAACAGGCTTATTACTGCGCCCTTGCTCTCGGCTGCACCATCGACGAGATTGCCGGAAGGCAACCCAGGCCGCGCGTGTTCGCAGACCCAGATCAGCAGCAGCTTAACGAGCAGTACGAGGAACTCAACGCCACGGGGCGCAGGAAGGCAGTGGGCAGCGTCGAGGACATTCACGCCAACCCAGCGAACCTGAAAAGCGAGCAACCTGGACGCCAGCCTGTTCCGGGCGACCCGCGGCGGGAAACCAAGAGCGCATAGGGGAAGGGGACCGAGATGGCATTAATAGACGAGTTCATGAAGTACCAGTCGAAAGAGACCAAGGAGAGGAGCGCCTACGCGGCGGCCGCCCGAGAAAGGCTGGGCATCGATTTCGGGAGGCTGAGCGACGTCGACCTCGCGAAGTCCATCCAGGAGAGGGCCTGCGACGTGAGCGACGGCATGGCCAAGCACGAGTGGGACGTTATGTTCAGCAAGATCAAACGCGACGTGGAAGACCTCAAAGGAGACGACCTCCTGCGCGTCATCATCGACCAGAACTGGATCCTCATCCAGCAGAACGAGCTCATCGCGAGGTTGCTCGAAGGTGAGGAGTAAGAGAATCATCTTACTCGGCTAAAGAGGTTGCGCCCCTGCGTATAGTTTGGCGACTGTGACAGGGGCGCGGCGTCTCCCCAGGAATGAGGAAGGACGGTGCAATTCTACCATGCGCGAATTGCCTGCAAGCGGCAGGTACGCCATGTTCCTGCGTAAATCCCGCGAGGACGTAGAGGCCGAGAGGGCCGGCAAGGGCGAGACCCTTGCGAAGCACCGGGCGGCGCTGTCGCGCCTGGCCGACGACATGGGCATCGAGGTGTCCCGGGTGTACGAGGAGATCGTGTCGGGCGGCGACCTGTCGAGGCGCGCCGACGCCAGGCGGATGCTCGAGGACGTGCGCGCCGGCATGTGGGACGGCGTCCTGGCGTTCGACCTGCAGCGCGTCACGCGCGGCGACATGATCGACCAGGGCACGGTCGTGCTCGCCTTCCAGCTCTCCCGCACGCTCATAATCACCCCGCAGAAGGTGTACGACCTTCGCGACGAGCTCGACGGCAACTTCGCCGAGCTGGAGATGCTCTTCGGCCGCATGGAGCTCGCGCGCATCACGCGCCGCCTGACCGCCGGCAAGGAGGAGGCCGTGCGCCAGGGCCAGTACCTCGGCTCCATAGCGCCCTACGGCTACGACAAGGCCGTGTCGGACCGCAAGAAGACCCTCGTGCCCAACGCCGACGCGGAGCGCGTCGTGTCGTGGTTCCGGCGCGTGGCCGAGGACGGCGCGACGCCGCGCGAGCTCGCCGACGAGATGAACGAGATGGGCATCCCCACCCCGCGCGCGGGGCTCTGGGACCGCACGCTCGTCACGAAGATCATCCGGAACCCGGTTTACAAGGGCTACGTGAGGTGGAACGCGAAGAGGACCGTCGAGGCGTTCGGCCCCGACGGAAAGAAGGCGAAGGTCCGCGAGAAGTCCGACGAGATAGTGGCCAGGGGCCTGCACGAGCCGATCGTCGACGAGGCGCTGTGGCAGCGCGCCGTCGACGCCATCTCGGTCAGGCGCCACGCCACGCCGCCCGACCGAACGCTGAAGGACCCGCTGGCGTCGCTGCTCGTGTGCTCGGGCTGCGGCCGCTCGATGCAGCGCGTGAGGGACTCCAGGAGGTCCCAGGCGTACTACAGCCACCCAACCGTGAACCGCCATGCGTGCTGGCAGAAGGCATCGCGCATGGAGGTCGTGGTCGGCGCCGTAGTGGAGGCGCTCGCGCGCGAGGCCGCGGACGTCGAGGCGCGCGTGGGGCGCGGCGAGAGGCCGCCCGCCACCGACCAGATCGAGCGCGACCTGGCGGCCGAGGAGCGCTCGGCCGAGACGCTGTTCCGGCTCGTCGAGAAGGGCATCATCAGCGACGAGGAGTTCGCCGAGCGCAAGGGCCTGTCGGACGCGCGCCTGGCCGCGATCCGCGCCAGGCTCGACGAGGCCGCAGCCGCCGCCAGGAGGTCGGGGGCCGACGGCGAGCTCACCGTGTCGCTGAAGCGCGCCATCGCCGACCTGGAGAGCTACGAGGGCCGCGCCGAGGAGGTCAACCGGTTCCTGAAGACGCTCATAAACCGCATCGAGTACGAGAAAGACCCCGAGTCGGGTTCTCTCCGGCTCAGGGTCTTCTTCAGGTAATCCCAGTTGAACGGTTAATTACGTCAGCTGGCGAATATCTCGATTGTGTCCCACTCTTATAATTTAGTTAGAGCTTCTTCGCAATGGCGTCGAGCTTCTTCATCATAGCAGCCTGGTTGGCCTCGATGGCGTGCATGCGCTGGTCGATGTAGCCGATGCGCGCCGCCAGCGGTGCCGTGTGGTCCTTCTTCTTGCCCTTCGCATCCAGCGTCGGGTAGCTCACTGGCATCTCCGCCACAAGATTGCCCATGTCGCTGTAGTGCGTGTCCTCGTCCCAGCACATGTGCTTGTAGATGAATTCCAGCTGCGCAGCCTGCTCTGGTGTCATGTCATCCTCCTCGTTGTCGTAAGGCGGGCGGAAGAACGCCGTGGCGTACCCCGCGTTGTTGTTCCTCGTGCAGCGCATGACGGCACCCTCGCCGCCGCCCGTGTTGCCCTCTATGGTGCCGAACAGTCCCGAGCCGTCTATGTCTGACCACTCGACGACGCCGATGTGCTGCGCCCATCCGAAGTCCTGGTTCCCGTTCCAGTTGAACAGTACCCAGTCCCCAGCCCTGGCCTCGGAGTCGGCCACCCGCGTCCCCTGCCACGCGACGCCAGACGCCGACGCGGAGGGGTTGAACGGCATGCCGAGGTCGTGGACGCCCACGTAGCTCTGGAACGCCGCGCACCACGGGTAGGTGTCCGAGTTGTAGACGTGCTGGCCCCATATCCACGTGTTGAACACGTTGTCCGTGCCGCTTATGCCGATGTAGCGGGCCGCTGTCTCGATGTACTGCCTAGCGGTCGCCATCGGCCTCACCGACCTTAGCGATGATTTCGGCTATCTCCTCGTCGGTCAGCGGTCGGGCCTCCTGCGGGGCCTCGTGGTCACCGTCCCTCAACCCGTTGTCGGTCGGCCTGATGGGCAGGCCGCTGTAGCCGTCCGTCACAACCATGTCACGACACCTCCTCCCCTTCGCCCTCGTCGCGCCCGTGAACAACATGCGCCGACGCCAGCAGCTTGAAAGCTGGAGAGGACGCCAGCTCCGGGTTGATCTTCGAGAACGTCTCGAGGAGGGACCCGATCTCCATGATGCAGAGGTACAGCGCGATGGCCGTCAGGATCGGCCCCGTGAAACCGAGGTCGAGCCCCGCGAAGAACATGGCGTCGGCCACGATGCCGACCATGACGAAACCGAGCTCGGAGCACTTGTGCCCAATCCCCAGCCTCATCTTCTCGCTCGAGAACTCGTGCTTCGCGCAGGCGTTGCCGACGCCGAACACCCAGTCGAGCAGGATGAGCACGACCAGGGCCACGATCGCCACCTGCGCGGGGAAGCAGTCCCGCACCGGCGCCAGGAAGACGTCCAACCACAGTGGAACCATTTCAACGACCTTTCTCCCGGATCCAACGGGAAGAAGGTAGCGCGCCTGTCACGCGGGGCTATGCGATTCTCTTGACGAACAGCCCGCCGATGACCGCCACAATCACTGTCGGGTCCATCGGTGCCCCCCTACGCCAGGACGAACGTGAAGCCGAACCATCTATCGGTGTTGGCCGACAGCGACGAGCCGGTGACGTTGCGCACGGTCACGGCGCCGTTGTTGGAGATGTAACCCGCGAAATTGTGCGAGCCTCCGCCGACGATGTACGCTGGCCTGTAAGCGCTCTTGAGCGTGCCGATGGTCAGCGACGCGTTGGCCGCCTGCGCCGCGTTGTACTTGAACGTTATCTGCAACGTCATGACCTCGCCCCATTTGGCGACGTACACGTTGGACACGGTAACGCCGCTCGTCACGCTGTCGAACGCCTGCGCCTGCGTGAGCGTTGACTTGATTACGCCCGTCTGGCCCGTGCCGCCGCGCCCCACTGGCAGCGTACCGTCCGTGATTCGGTCGGCGCTCATCTTGAAGCCCGTCAGCTCGCCCGTGTTGGCATCGAAGTACATGTTGGCGTTGCCCGTGTTGCCGTTCGTCTTCTTGATGGTTATGCCGCCGTAATCGTCAGCCGACGTGTAATGGCCGAGCACGAGCAGCCTGAGCATGTTCGCGTCCCCGTTCGCGCTCGTCTGGATAACCGATTCGACTATTGACAGGCGCTTGTTGTCGGAATCCACGAACTCGTAGTCCCTGTACTGGTTCGCCGATGGGGTCGTGCCGCGCGTCCCCGCGCTCTTAATCTTCAGGGTGCCCGTCAGGGTGCCGCCCGACAGCGGAAGGCAGTCCCTTGGGTTCAGCCGCGTGTACGTCATGCGGCCACCCCCTCGGCTAGAGCTTCTGCAGGTAGACGATGATGGTGCCGCCGGTCGAAGTCACGTCCACGTTCGCCCCCGACACCGTGACGGTGATGTTCGAGCCGCCGCCCATGAGGAACGCCTTGTTCCCCGCAGGCCTCACCATCCACAGGCTGTTGCTCCCCGCCGTCGAGTTGTGCGTCGTCGCGAGCAGGTACGTGCCGGATGCGGAGGGCAGGGCGAACCTCGTTGCGATCCCCGACGATGCGGAGCCGAGCTCCATCCACTGCGCCTCCGACAGGTGGTTGTGCCCCGCCGGCGCGTAGCTCCCCTTCGGTTGGTACTCGGGATTGAGCCTGGTGTAGGTCATTCAGGCCCCCCCCCCCCCGAGGCTACCCGACGCGCACCGCCCTCAGGGAGCCGCGCTCCAGATTCGAGAACTGCATCGACGCGCCAGTGCCCGTGCACCCGTGGACGGACGTGGCCGATGCCAGCCGCACCACCCACGTGATCGTGCCCTGCGACGCGAAGCCCTGCTGCCAGTGGTTCGTCACCCCGCGTAGGCCGAACGTGGGCGTGCCCGACAAGACCGACACCACCGGCACCATCAGGTCTATGACGTAGACGCCCGCGGGCAGCGTCAGCGCGCCCGTGAGCTGCGTCAGGCTCGCCGAGGCCGACTGCGCCGTCCACTCCGCCTCGTAGTACTCCCCGCGGTTCAGGCGCGTGTAGCCCATGAGCTACACCCCCCCCCCGCGGGGATTCTAGCTAGTTTCATCATCTTTCGCCCCTTCCTATGACGTGTACCAGTACAGCCCGTAGTCGCTCGTGTCGAGCACGAGGCACGGCGCCACGGGCGGGGTGTAGCTCGCTATGGCCGACGTGACGAAGCACGGGTAGCACCGCGTGCCTCCCGCCTTCAGCTGGCCCAGGAAGTCCACGTCGTAGCCGACCGCCAGCCCGCTCGCGGGCGCCGCCGCGCCGATGCCCATGCCCTCGCCGCCCGCCTTGAAGTCGAGCACGAACCTCGCCGACGAGAGCACCGTGGAGCGCGCCGTGGACTTCCCGCCCTGGTGGTCCGTGACCGTGACCGTGACGGTATAGCTCCGCTCGGTGCTCGCCGAGGTGAGGTCCACGATCGCGACCGCAGTGCCCGAGTACGCGCCCGTCCCGCCGCCGCCAGAGGACGGCGCGAACGTCACGGTCTGGCTCCCGTCGGTCGCCACGGCCTTGCCCGACACGGTGCCGTAGTTGTCGGTCTTGCCCTGGTCGATGCTCTGCATGGTCGACCATTTCGCCGTCACCTTCATATAGGTGCCCTCGTCGTCGGCGACGCCCTGCGAGTCGCAGCGCACCGCCGTGAGCGAGGTGATCTTCGGCGCGGCGTAGTTCGACCTCCACACCGCGTAGAGCGTGGTCGCCGCGGCCGTCGAGGGGTTGTACGACGCGCCGGGCGCGTACTGCGCCGCCTTGGCCGACGACGTGGTGGCCCAGCCCAGGAACGTGTGCCCTATGCGCGTGGGCTTCGTCGTCGACAGCGTGAGCGCCGTGCCGTGGGTCCTCGTCTGCGCGGAGGGCGCGCCCGTGCCGCCGTTGGCGTTGTAGTTGACCGCGTAGCTGTTGCCCGTCCAGTGCGCGTAGAGCGTCGTGGCGGCGGTCGGCCTGTAGCTCCCGCCGGCGCCGCCGACCCTGGTGCCGCCAGACGCGGCCGTGTACCATCCCGCGAACGTGTAGCCCGTGCGGGCGGCGGGCGTGGGCAGCGTGAGCTGCGCGGTCGAGTCGGAGGTCGTCCACTGGGCGGTCATGGTCGTGGCCGCGTTGGCCGTGTAGCTGCCGCCCGCCGCGTACGTCTTGCCGTCGGAGGCCTTCCACTTGCTGAAGGTCCACGTGCGCGTGACGTTGGCCGTGGCCGACCCGGACGCCTGGCCCGATCCGTTGTAGTTGTACGTGACCTTGTACGAGGTCGGCGTCGTGGCGGCGTGCGAGATGGACCCGCGCAGGGCGAGGGCCTGCCCGTAGTACTTCGTCTGCGCCGCGGGAGTCGAGCTGCCGCCGTTGGCGGCGTACTTCACGGCGTAGGACGCCAAGGCGGGGACGGTGATGGCCGCATATGCGACCGGCTTCTTCGACGACAGCGCGGTCTCCCAGTCTTGGGCATAGCCGGTGATGTAGAGGCATATGTAAACCGTTTTCGCCGTCGTGCCCTTAGCCACCGCCTTCGTGATGTTCTTCGTCAGGTCGTACTCGCCGTAAGGGTTGGAAGCCCAATCTGACCCTTTGGCATAATGGCCGGAGCTAGCGCCGTAGGTTAAGTTGTTCGAGCTCGAGATCGTGTACCCGAAAGAACCTTGCCCGAAAATCTGCACCCTTGTTATTTTGGCCGTCAAGTCCGCGTTGGTCGCAGACGTGCTATAAGTTACGGTTACTGTTGAAAAGTCTTCGTAACTCGACTTCAATGTCGCCATCACTCACCACTCTCCAACCATTTCAACGTCATGTTGCCGTTCGCGCGCTTGATCCACGCGAACTGGCCGAACCTCTGCATGTCCTCGACGTAGAGCATCCCCGTGTGCAGGCCCCACGGGCTATCGGGGTCGTCCTCGTCCTCCTGGCCGAACCACGCGAGATCGCCGCCGTCCTTCGCGAACGCGAGCCTGTTGGCCCTGCCCTCCATGTGCGTCTGGTCTGCCCGCCCGACGCGCAGCTGCTCGCCGACCTCGACCATCGACTCGCCGCCGCGCACGATCTCCACGGTGTCGGTGATGCGCACGCCGTGCGCGGGGACCTCGCCGCCCTCGGGGTCGTAGTCGTCGTCGCGGTGCACGAGGATGCCGCCGTCCGAGATGTCGGTGATGTAGCCCGTGGCCTTCTTCGAGGCCTCCGACGCGAGCGCGGCGGCCGTGGCCTCGGCACCCGCCTGCGCGCCCTGCGCCAGCTCCTCGGCGTAGCCCTGCAACCCTTCCAAGGCGCCAGCCGTCTCGGCCGCGTCGGCCTTGGCGGCTATGTCGGCGCCGAGGGACTCGACCGCGCCCGACAGGTCGTCGGCGGTCGCGTAGTCGCCCGCGTCCTGCTTGCCCTCGATGGCGCCGGCGGCCTGCTCGATGCCTGTCTCCGCGCTCGCCAGCCTGCCCTCGATCCCGCTCACGTCGCCTATGTCGGCGGCGTCGGATGCGTACACCACGTCGCTCGGGGAGTCGAGGTCCTCGGGGGCGGCGCGCCAGGGATGCGCCACGTCGCCCAGCTCCACCATGAGGTTGGAGATGGAGTAGTAGTTGCCCGAGCCGTACGTGCTGTAGAACTCCAGGTAATTCGTCTGTATGGTGGCGTCCGCGCGCGGCGCCCATCTGGCGGTCACGGCGACCCGCTTCTCAATGGACTCCCCGACCGCGTGCGTCTCTCCCGCCAGCGCGTTCCTGGTCGCGAACTGCATGAGACCCTTTAAGTTGCTGTTGTAGACGGTGAGTATCGGGTTCGCAGTGCCGACGTGCATCACGAGGTCGAACGACACCGTGACTGTCGCAGCCTCGTCGGGCACGTACGTGCGGCCTATGTCCAGGCGCGTGTACTCCGGGCCGTAGCTCGTGGCCTGGTGCTGCGTGCCGTCGAGGTTGTCTATCAGGGTGCCCTGCGTGTTGCGCGCTAGGTTGCGGCCGAGGCCGTCAGAGAAGGTGGTCATAGAATCGACCCCCCCCCCGGACGTCTCGACGGACAGGAAGCCGTCGGAGAAGAACCGCGCGGACGGGCGCATGTAAGCCGTGCCGGCTGGCGCGGTCACGCTCCTCATGATCGACGTGGCGTCAGTGGGCGCGTACCACGCGGGCCTGGAGAGCTGCCTCATATCGGCGTCGTAGAAGGCCGCGCTCACCCACAGCGCGCCGCCCGCCGTGGGCGTCGCCTCCATCCTCAGCTCGAACACCTGGCCCGGCTGCGCGTCGCGCACGCCGCCATAGCGCTCGTTGTTACCGCCCTGGGCGTAAGTCGTGTGCGGGTCGACGTTGCCGATGCTGGCCGTCACCCATCCGACGTACGAGTCGGCGTAGTCAAAAATCTGGATGGGGTCGCTAATCATAGAGCCACCCCCCCCGCTTCAACGGGCGCGGGTTCCCATGCGTCGTACGGCGTCTCGCTCAGCCGCACGAGCACGCGCTCGCCCATGTCCACGCGCAGCACGTCGCGCCCCGCGTAGGTGTAGTCGCTCGAACGCACCACGAGCCTGATGCCTGCGGCGTTCTCCATCGTCGTGAACGTGTAGCCATCCAGGTCGAGCCGCTTCCATCCCGAGTCGTTCAGGAACTTGCCGTCGGCGTCGACCTGATGCAATCCGGCCAACACGTTGTAGTCGATGCCATCGGCGAACGCTTGCAGCTTGTATTCGGTCGACGGCTCGACCGGGACAGTCCATATCTCCGCTTCAAGCGTCACGCCTGCCTGGCCCGGCACGTAGTTGCCGTTGCCCACGCCGCCGTTGCGCCAGAAGCCCGACATGCTCGGCAATAGGTTCTCAGCCACTTACCCCTCCAATCTAGCTATGTAGCGCGCGTCAGCCGACACCTCGCACGCCATGCCCGTCCCGACCAGCGCGCCCGTGTCGACGCGGTACCACTTCACGCAGCCGACCCGCAGCACCTCGACGGCGGTCAGCTCCGCGCCGTCCTTGCGCACCGTGGCCGCGAGCGTGACGGTCGACGCGCCGTCGGCTATGTCGGGCGACGACGCGCTCACCTCGACGGCGTAGCCGTGCGTGGAGAGCGCGCCGGCCAGCTCCGTCTTCGTGTAAACGTCTGACGCGTCGGCCTTGAGGGCCACCTGATCGCCGATCCGCTGCATCTCGGCCTCCCATTGGGAGAGCGTCTTGCTGCTGCCGAGCTGGACGTTCGCGCCTCCGAGCACCATCTTCCCCGGCTCGTCACCCGACGCCGGGATGTAGACGATGTAGGCGTCCTCGCTGCCCAGGTGCCACGGCCTCTTCTCGTCGAACGTCACGCCGTCGCGGCCGAAGCTCGCGACCACGTTCCCCGGGCCGTCGCCGGCGCCGTCGTAGAACGCGACCGCGCCGCGCGTGACGCTCACGAGGTCGTACAGGCCCGAGCGCAGCAGGACGCCGAGGTAGTTCACCAGGATGTTCAGGTAGGGGTTGTCGTCGGTCAGGTCCGCGAAACCCGAGGCTTCCGCCTCGCCCCACTCGTCCTGGCTCACGTCGGCGACGTGCGTGCCCCCGCCGTCGGCCCACACGTGGGCGTTCGTCACCGCCGCAGCGGCGGCCGCCTCGGCGGCGATCTCGGCGATCTCTGCGATGTCCGCCCGGGCCTCGTCGAGCTCGCGCTCGACCAGGCGGGCGCGGCCGTTGCTCGGCGGGTCGGTCTCGTTGCTCAGCACCGACGCGCCGCCGTTGCCGTCGAGCAGCACCTGCACGGCGTCGCCGGCGCTCACGCCGGACCCGATCCTGACGACGGTGGCCTCCCCCTGGCCGAGGTCCACGGTGGCTGTCCCGTCGGCCCCCACCGAGGTGACCGTCGCGGCCGATATGCTCGGCCCGGCTGCCGCCCCGCGCTTCCTGAGCAGCGCCGCCGCCCTGGCGGCGATGTCGAGCATGTCCGTCATCTACACCTCCTCCGTCACGTGGATGACGCTCGTCATCCTGCCGCCCACGGCGAGCGACATCGTCTGCCTGGCCACCCGCCCGACTCCCGCGATGCCGCGCGCCCTGTAGTCGACCTCGACCACGTCGCCCACGCGCGCGGGGCAGTACGGGTGCGCCACGGTGATGACGCGCACGACCTGCCTGCCTGCGGCGAGCTCCTTGGCGGCGACCATGGCCGCCCTCTCGGCGTCCGCGCCGGCCTGCAGCTCGGCGGGGTTCAGGACCCGCCGCACGAGCTCGTAGCCGCGCGACGCGGTCGACACCGCGTGCGCCGGGTCGTCGTCTTCGGCCCGCGCCACCACCGCAGGCGAGGTGCGGTCCCACACGACCTCGACCACGTTGGGGACGTTCATCGTCGAGCGCTCCTCGGAGGCCTCGGCCAGGATGTTGGACTTGACCGTTGAGTTACCGTCGTGGAACGTCCACGACGGGCGCACGGCGCCCGGCACGGGCACCGGGTCGACGCCGAGCGCGCCCGTGGGCCCGCACGTGACCTCGCGGGCCGCCATGGCCGCGAGCGCCGCGGCGAGCTCGCCCCAGCTCTGCTGGCCGCCGGCGACGTAGGGCGCCCCGAGCACCGCTTCGGAGGGCGCCGCGGTCACCGGCGCGATGCCGTGGGACAGGGCATCCGCCGCGGCGTATGCGCAGTTCGCCCCCGCCGGCACGGTGTACCCGTAGGGCGGTTTCGACCCCAGGTCCCTCTCCCTGTTCGCCAGCACGTGCAGCGGCCCGTAGAGGGCCGATTTCGAGCGGGCGAGCGAGCCGCCCGCGGTGCGCGCCGTGCGGTACGCGACCCACGTGTCGATCGGCACGCGCTCGCGCGCGCCCGACTGCTCGACGGCCATGTAGCAGCGGACGACCGCCTCGGCGGGCATCTCGCCCGCGACCTCCAGGGTCGCCGAGGTCACGTGCGCCGCGGAGGAGTCCCGCACGAGCGACCCAGACACGATGCCCGCGAACGGCTCCGCGTCGAGCCACGTCGAGGGGTCGACGCGCCAGTACTCGAACGACTGCCTGTCGAACCCGTACGCCCAGTCGACCATCTCACGCCTCCTTCGGCGGCATCACGCGCTCGCACGTCACCGACGCCCTCGCGAAGGGGGGCCGCGCGTTGCCGAGCACGGCCCTGACGCGTGCCCAGAAGCCGACGCCGAGCGGGTCGCGCACGTAGGCGAGCCGCCCGCGCAGCCCCCTGAGCTCGCGGCGCGTCGCGGCGTCCGAAAGCAGGTACTCCGCGTTGTAGGTCACCCGGTAGTCCCCCGACTCGCCCTCGTAGAGCGTGGGGTAGGCGTCGCCCGCGAGCTTCAGCATCTCCGAGTCGGCGGCGGGCTCCTCGTTCGACTCGAGCGCCAGCCCCAGCCTCACGAGCCGCCCGGTGTACTCCGCGAAGTCCCCGTCGACGTCGGGGGCCCACCCCTCGTCGTAGGTGATCACGAGGTCGCGCACGTCGGCCTCGACCGACGTCTCGGCGGACGACTGCACGTCGGCGGACGTCGACTTCGCGACGACCCGGTACGTGAGGGTGCCGAAGTTCGGGTGCGGGTCGGTGCACGACGCCTTGCCGTTGTTGGGAAGGCCGTCTGCGACGAGGACCGCCGTGCCGTCCATGTCGATGCGGTACACGTCGAGCTCGACGCCCGGCTGCAGGCGCGCGTAGTCCTCGTCCTCGGCGGCGGGCTCCGTGTAGTACGGCTCGCCGTCCTCGCCGTCGGGGTAGTACGTGCCCTCGGCGGGGTCGAGGGCCGCTATGGCCTCGGCCTCCTCGTCGATCTCGTCGTCGGACGCGTCGCCGGCGGCGGGCTCCTCAGCCTGCTGCCCGCCTTCTTCCCCTTCCTCGTCGGGCTCCGGCACCCAGCAGGCCGGGAAGATGCGGCATGTCAGGTCCTCGTAATCGAACACCACCGAGCAGCTCGGCTGGGGAAGCTCGACGCCCCAGTCGACGGGGAACGTGACGGGGGCGGCCTCGGCGGCCATCCCCATGGCGGTGTAGACCCACGCCCTGGCGGCGTAGGACGCGCCGGACACGAGCACGGCGTCGCGTGCTTGCACGGCGAACACGGCCGCCCCGCCGTCGAAGCCCTCGTCGCCGGGGTACAGGTCGGCCGACCACACCTCGTCGCCCTCCGAGACGTGGGTTCCCGAGCCGTCCTCGGCCTCGGCGTCGTAGGCGGCGGCGGCCAGTATGGCGGCCCTGACGTGCACGGGATAATCGAGCGCCCCGGCGCCCGCC